>NZ_JBDJKY010000014.1:0-104044 GCF_039673075.1 Stenotrophomonas sp. TWI819
GGCATACGGTCCCGCCAACCCACACCTGCCCACCCTTTGACAATGTGCCGGTGCGCAAGGGAACAGCGGCGCTTGCTTGATGGCTCAGTCAACCTGCCCAGACTTCGCGGTGATCGAAACGCAAAACTGACACGGCGGCAGACGCCTTGCTGTGCCATGGCCACCAACCCACTGTCGAAGGGCGGGGGTGTGTGGGTTGGCGGGACCGTTGTGCCGCATGGATGCGGCTCACGAGCCCCCATGGATGGGTTTACGGCGCGTCCCGCGAACCCACACACCCCCGACCAGGCCACGGACATCCGGCGCTGACGCTCTTCAGAGTCAGAGAAAAGCCAACAAAAAACCCGCTGCACAAGCAGCGGGTTTTCGATGTCGCCACTAAGTCGCTGACAAGAGCAACATCAGAACTTGTAGTTCACGCCCAGCATGTACGTGCGGCCCCACTCCACGTACTCCAACGGACGATCCGTCGTGCCAGCGTAAGTGCGATACGGCTCGTTGGTCAGATTGCTTCCCTGCAGCAACAGCGTCAGCCCATGCAGACTGCTGCTGTCGGCGAACGTATAACTGACCTGCGCATCCGTCACGTTCTCACCGACCACATAACGCAGCGTCCGGTTGCCGTTGAAATTGCCGATCTCACCGATGAAATCCGAACGACGGCGCTGGCTCACGCGGGCCTCGAACCCACTGCGCTCGTAGTACGCCGTGAAGTTGTACACGCGCTCGGACAGGCCCGGCAGGCTGATCGGATCGCTGCCCACGCTGGACGCGCTTTCCGGGTCCAGGATCTTGATGTCACTGTCATTGAACGTCGCACTGGCCTGCACGCCGAAGCCACGCAGGCTCTCCGTCAGCATCTCCAGCGGGAACGACGCGGTCAGCTCCAGGCCCTTCAGCTTGCCACCCTGCCCATTCTGCGGGGCCGAGAAGGTACCGGTCGGCAGGACCGGGACGATCATGCCCGGCGGCGGTACGTAGCTGGCCAGCAGGTCGCTGAAGTCGTAGTCATCGCGCGACTGCGTGTAGACGTAGGACTTCAGGTCCTTGAAGAATACCGCCGCGGCCACGTAGGCCTTTTCGCCGAAGTACTTTTCGTAGGACAGATCGATCGCATTCGCGCGCCACGGATCCAGCAGCGGGTTGCCGCCGCTGCCGCCGGGCTTGCCGGTGGCGGTGTCCACGCCGAACTCCAGGCCGGCGCGCATCTGATCCACGCGCGGGCGTGCCACCTGCTTGGCCACGGCGAAACGCAGCGTCTGCTGGTGCGGGAACATGAAGGCCAGGTTCAAGCTCGGCAGCCAATCGGTGTAGGTCTTACCGTCATCGATCGGCAGGATGTTCTGGCCGTCCGGACGCGAGCGGTCGAAGTAGTTGGACTGCGAGCTCTGGTCGGTGCGCACCATCTGCACGCCGATGTTGCCGCGCAGGCCCACCTCGCCCAGGTCGGTGTTGATGTTGGCGCGGATCCAGGCGGTGCTGGTCTTCTCCTGCACCGTCCAGGCCTTGGGAATCAGGTAGTCCAGGTTGGTGACCGGGTTGAAGACCATGTAGCGGTCCACCGCAGCCGGTACGTTCCAGGCGGGGATGTAGCCGATGCCGGCGAAGCCCAGGTTGACCGGTGCGTACTGCAGGTCACCGGCGATGTTGGCGTCGCCCTGGTCGCCGAGCAGGATGTTGCCCTCGGCCTGGGTCTTGTCCTTGCGGCGGTCGGCGTAGTTCACGCCCACGTCCACATCGGAGAACCACGGCAGCGAATCAGGCATCGCGAAGGTGGCCTGCAGGCGGGCACCCTTCAGGCGGTCTTCGACCATCGGCACCTTGCCGTAGCCGGAGCCGTAGATGGTGTTGGTCAGGAACAGCGCGTCCGGGTTGGAATAGTCCAGGCCCGGGCTGATCTGCGAGAACCCGTCCGGCTTGACCACCACCCCGACCGAATCCAGCTGCGGCATCGGCGTGAGCTGCAGGTTGTTCTCCAGGTTCAGTTCGTTGCGCGTGGCCTTGGAGTAGTTCACATCGGCGACGACCTTGACGCGTTCGAAGTTGAACTCGTTGTTCCAGCCGAACGCGTCGATCTTGTCCTTGCGCTTGTTGTACATGCCGCGCACCAGCGGATACACGCCGGTCGCCACGCCGCCGGCGAAGGTGCCATCGGCGTTGATCTGCGGGTTGGTGATCAGCAGGCCCGGGGTATAGCCGCCGTTGTAGTTGCTGAGGTTGACCTCGAACTGGTTGGCAGTATCGATCTGCTCGGCTTCGGTGTGGAACGCATCGAGGGTGCTGGTCCACACGTTCGACGGGCGGAACTGCACGGTGGCCATCACGCCGTCACGCTCGTTGTTGCCGGTGCGGCGCAGCGCCTTGATGCCGTCGGAAAACACGGTGCCCGGGGCCAGACCGGGGCGATTGCCCTGGTCGGTCTGCTCGGTGGTCCACGGTTCGTACAGGCCCACCTGGTTTTCCTGGATGGGCATGTCGCTGTGCGCGTAGCCGATCGAGATGCCCAAGGTGTTGTCGAGGAACTGGTCGATGTAGCTGGCGCTGAAACGGTTGCCGTACGGGTCGACATTGGCGGCCTTGCCCAGCGAGCTCTTCTGGTACCGGCCGCTGATGGCGATCACGCGCTCGGCGAAGCTCAGCGGGCGCACGGTCTGCATGTCGATGGTGCCCGACAGGCCCTGGCCGACCAGCGCCGCATCCGGCGTCTTGTAGACGGTCACGCCGTTGACCAGTTCCGAGGGGTACTGATCGAACTCGACGCTGCGGTTGTCACCGGTGCTGACCACTTCGCGCCCGTTGAGCAGGGTGGTGGCGAAGTCCGGCGACAGACCGCGCACGCTGATCACCTGGGCACGGCCGGCCACGCGCTGGGCGGCCAGACCGGGCAGGCGGCCCAGCGATTCGGCGATGCTCACGTCCGGCAGCTTGCCGATGTCCTCGGCCGAGATCGCTTCGACGACCGACGTGGCGTCCTGCTTGATCGCGATCGCGTTCTCGATGCCGCGGCGGATGCCGGTGACCTGGACGGTGTCCAGATTGGTCGCCGCGGTGCCGGTCGGTGCGGTGGTGGTACTGGGTTCGGCGGTCTGCGCCGACGCCATCAACGGCGTCAGGGCGACGGCCAGCGCGAGACTCAGCGCGCTGCGCTTGCGGTTCAACATTTTCCCCTCCCAGGCAATGTTGCCAATCGATTTTTTGGTTGCCCGGAAGACCCGGGAGCGTCATGGCGCGGTGGCCGTTGACTGCGTGGCTATGGTAGGCAGCGCATCGGCTGCGGGAATCACCCTGCATACGTATTCAATGACGTTTGCAGCATTGGAAGCGATTACAGGTGCGTTATCGCGTTCGCGGGACAATTACAACGGGGTAAAACGGATCGCCTGGCCGCCACCGGGCGCAAGCACCAGCGTCAGCGCGTCGGCGCGGGTGAGCTCGCGCGTTTCGCGCACGAAGGCGAAGGGATTGCTGCGGAAATCCGCGCCGTCGCCATCGCGGTAGATCTCCGCGCGGTAACGCACACCCGGCTCCAGGAAGCCCAGCGAGACCGGGAGCATGCGGCCGTGTTCATCGGTGATGCTGCCCAGGAACCAGTCGCGGCTGTGGCGGTCCTTGCGCACGATGGTCACGTAGTCGCCCACCTCGCCGTTGAGCACGCGGGTGTCATCCCAGTCCACCGCGACGTCTTCGATGAAACGGAACGCCTCACGGTGCTGTTCGTAGTGCTCGGGCAGGTCTGCCGCCATCTGGATCGGGCTGTAGAGCGTCACGTACAGCGCGAGCTGGCGGGCCAGCGTGCTGGGGATGGCCTGACCGCCGCGGCCCTTCAGACTCAGGATGCCCGGGGTGTAATCCATCGGCCCGGAGAGCATCCGGGTGAACACCAGGTTGACCTCGTGCTCGGGTGGGTTCGGCGGCTGGCCCCAGGCGTTGTATTCCATGCCACGCGCGCCTTCCCGGCTGATCCAGTTCGGGTAGGTGCGGCGCAGGCCGGTGTCCTTGATCGGCTCGTGCGGATTCACCGCGATATGCCGCTTGGCTGCTTCCTGCACCACTTTGAGGTGATGGCGGGCCATGAACTGGCCGTCGTGCCACTCGCGCCACAGCGGGCCACCGGCCGGGTTGCGACGGTCGACCTGGCCGTCGTCGCAGACGTAGCCGCTCTTGAACGAATCCACGCCCAGCCGCGCATACAGATCCAGCGCCGCGCCGAGCTGATCTTCATAGTGTTCGATCGCGCAGCCGGTTTCATGGTGGCCGATCAGGTGCACGCCCTTCTTCGCGCCGTAAGCCGACAGTGCCTCGATATCGAAGTCTGCGGTGGGCCGGGTGAAATCGAAGGCGTAGCCATTGCCGACCCAGTCACCGTTCCAGCCCGGATTCCAGCCTTCCACCAGTACGCCGCGGAAACCATGCCGGGCGGCGAAGTCGATCACGCGCTTGGTCTTGGCCGTGGTCGCAGCGTGCCGTGGGCCGGTCGCCCAGCTCTCCTCATCCAGATGCATCGACCACCACACGCCCAGGTACTTGGAGGGCTTCACCCAGCTGACGTCGCCCAGCACGTTGGGCTCGTTGAGGTTGAGGGTCAGGCTGGACTCAACCAGTCCGCCGGCGGTGTCGCTGATCTGCAGTGTGCGCCACGGCGTATCGAAGGGCAGGCTCCGCCGCACCTTCCAGCCCTCGGCCGAGGGCGACAGCTGCGCGCGCAGGCGCTGGCCCTCGGTGCGGCGCAGCCACATGCCGGCGTAGTCCACCAGCGCGGCTTCGTGGATGGCGACATGCAGGCCATCGCGGCTGCGCAGCGTCATCGGCGTATGTGCCAGTGGCACCTGGTCCAGCGGCGTGCGCTGGTAGAGATACTCGTAGTGAATCGGCTCACCGGCCGGAATCCACCAGGCGGTGGAGGTCGGTGCGATCGCGAACTCGGTCAGCTCATCGTCGATGATCGCCTCGCGCATGCCCGGCTGCTCGGGGAAGTGGTAGCGGAAGCCCAGGCCGTCGTCATAGACCCGGAACACCACATCGATGCGACGCTTGGCGCCACCGCGTTCGGCGAGCTGCACGACCACTTCGTTGAAGTGATTGCGGGTCAGCCGGCGCTCGCCCCAAGGCTGTTCCCAGGTCTCATCGACGCTGCGCGACTGCTGACCCACCACGGCAAGATCCCGATCCAGGCGGCCATCGCGCAGCTGGAAGCCGAGCTTGGAGCTGTCCACCACGGCCTCGCCGAAACGTTCAACCCGATAGCTGGGGGTGCCGTTGTCCAGTTGCAGCGACACGCGCAATACCTTGCCGGGCGACTCGACACGGGCGACGGTGACCGGTTCCGCCGAGACGGTGGCGCTGAATGCGCAGAGGATCCAGCCCAGCAGGGGCAGGCGACGACGTGCGAAAGGCCCGTCTGTTGGATGCGACAGTGACGGCATTTCCCCTCCCAAGGCGGCCGAAAACACCCCCGGACTATAGCGACGCGGTCACGATTGCCGACCGCCCTGGCCATGAATACGTATGCAGCTCGATGCAGGCTGCGGCGTGCCGTCTACCATGGGCCCAAGGCACCCTGGGAGGGGGCCGCGAGCGCATTGCCGCGAGGCGGTGCGGACCTACAACGCGAGCAAAGGGGAGGGAGGCAACGGGCGCGAGCCGGTTCGCCACTTCGATGCTGAAGATGATCTGCCTGACCGTTGCCCTCGGGGCAGCGATGGGGTCCACCGCACGTGCGGCCGACCTGGATTTCGACGGCCGCCATGCGCGCGCCGGGACCGCCGCTGAAGGTGGCTACCGTCTGCATGCGCCGCAGGGCGAGGTGCGCGTCAGCGCGCAGCCGATGCGCAGCGAAACCGGCAGTGTGCTGTTCGATGCGCTGTTCGGGCTGGCCCAGCAGGAAATGGATGCCGACCGCGTGGAGGCGATCCGCGACCCGGCCTTCAATCACGGCAAGCCGGTGGCCTGCGAGTGCTTCCAGACCGGCGAGCGCTGGCCCTATGTGTGGACCCGCGATGTGAGCTTCGCCGCTGATCTGGCGCTGTCGCGTCTGGATCCGGTGCGCACGCGCCAGTCGCTGCAGTTCAAGCTGTCCACCGCGCGCGATGGGCATACGCCGGGCCTGTTCGTCGCCCAAGACACCGGCTCCGGCGGCAGCTGGCCGATCAGCAGTGATCGCGTGGTGTGGTTCCTGGCCGCACGCGGGCTGCTGGATGACGCGGCCTTTGCCGACCAGGTCTGGCAGGCACTGCAGGCGACTCTGGCGCAGGATCGCGAGGCAGTGTTCGATGCGCGGATCGGCCTGTATCGCGGTGAGACCTCGTTCCTGGATTGGCGTGAGCAGACCTACCCGGACTGGACGCGCGAGGATGTGCGCTTCATCGGCGAGTCCTTCGCGCTGTCCACCAACGTGCTGCATTACGAAGCGCTGCGACTGGCCGAGCAGCTGGCTGGACAGCGCGGGGATGCGCGCGCCACCACGTACGGCCAATGGGCCGATGCGCTGGCCCGCCAGATCGACGCGCGCTTCTGGCGCGAGGAGGCCGGTCAGTACATGAGCTACATCGGCGAGTCGGCGCACCCGGTGCCGTACGCCAAGTACGACCTGCTCGCGCTCTCGCTGGGCGTGCTGGCCGATGTGTTCCCGGCCGATCGCGCACGCCGCGCGCTGGCGAACTACCCGGCCGTGGCCGGTGGCAGCCCGGTCGTCTGGCCGCAGGAAGCGCAGCAGCCGATCTACCACAACCGCGGCATCTGGCCCTTCGTCAGCGCGTACTCGCTGCGGGCAGCCCGCCGGTTGGATGATGCCCCGCGCATTGCCATGGAGATCGAATCGCTGATGCGCGGTACCGCGCTGGCCGGCTCCAACATGGAAAACTACGAGATGCGCACGCTGGCCGTGCATGTCGATGAAGGCGTGCTCAGCGGCCCGGTGGTCAATTCGCCGCGGCAGCTGTGGTCGGTGGCCGGGTACCTCTCGATGGTGCTGGAAGGCGTGTTCGGCGTGGAAGACGATGGCCGCATCGCGCCGAAGCTGCCGGTGTCCCTGGTGCCGACGCTGTTCGGTGCGCATGACCGCATCCGGCTGGACGATGGCAAACAGCAATACGTGCTGGTGCGACCGAAGCAGCTTGCCGGCGAGCTACTGGTGGCGGGTGACATCCAGCGCGATGGCAGCACCACCACGGTGCAGCTGGTGCCGTTGCATGCCACGGGCGCGACGCCATCACCGGCCATCCTGCGTCCCTCGGCGGTGTTCGCCCCGGCCACCCCCGCTGCCCCGGTGCCGCGTGAAACGACGGCAGGCTGGCAGATCACGGTGCCCGCCGGGCACGTGCTGTGGCGCGACGGCCAGACGCTGACGCCCACACGGGGTGTCGCCACGATTGCCAGGCACGGTGCCAGTCACTGCCTGAGCCTGACCCGCCGGGAGGGCACGCTGGAATCGCTGCACAGCCCGATGACCTGCATCGGCCCGCAGCAGGTGCTGGCCGGCGACAGGCACTGGCAGTGGACCGCACCGACCGCCGGCCGCTGGCGTGCACGCCTGCGCTACGACAACCCGAACGGCCCGATCAACACCGGTGTGACCGCAGCGGTGAAGACGCTGGTGCTGCAATGCGAGGGTCAACCGGAGCAGCGCCGCCCCATCGTGATGCCGCACAGCGTGGGCGAACAGGACTCCACGGCGGTTGAATTCGAGCTGCCGGCACGCGCCTGCCGCATCACGTTGGACGATGGCTTCAACATGAGCGCGTTGACCCACTTCGCGCAGTACAACGGCGGCAAGGGCGGCAGTGAGGGCGTGCTCAATGAGGCCCGCGTATCCGCGCTGACCCTGATGCCGGTCGCGGCCTCGACGGAGCCGCGCCGATGAGCCGTTCGCCCAAACCGACGCTGTCGTTCTGGCAGATCTGGAACATGTGCTTCGGCTTCCTCGGCATCCAGTTCGGCTTTGCCCTGCAGAACGCCAATGCCAGCCGCATCTTCGAGACGCTCGGCGCGCCGATGGATGCGGTGCCTGGGCTGTGGATTGCCGCGCCGCTGACCGGCCTGCTGGTGCAGCCGGTGATCGGCTACCTGTCCGACCGCACCTGGACGCGCTGGGGCCGCCGCCGCCCGTTCTTCATGATCGGTGCGGTACTGACCACGCTCGCCCTGCTGGTGATGCCGAACTCGCCGACGCTGTGGATCGCCGCGGGTACGCTGTGGGTATTGGATGCCTCGATCAATGTATCGATGGAGCCGTTCCGCGCGTTCGTCGGGGATCAACTGGCCCCACGGCAACGGCCGACCGGCTTTGCGATGCAGAGCTTCTTCATCGGCATCGGTGCGATCGTCGCCAGCTTCCTGCCTTTCATCCTGGCCCACTTCGGCGTCGCCAATACGGCGGCCGCGGGGCAGGTGCCCGATACCGTGCGCTACGCGTTCTACTTCGGGGCCGCGGTGCTGCTCGCGGCGATCACCTGGACCGTGGTCAGCACCCGGGAATACTCGCCGGCCGAGCTGGCCAGCTTCGATGATGCCGAGCCGTCGGCGGTGCACCAGAGTGCGCGCGTGGCAGGACCGCCGCCGTGGGCGCAGATCGGCGGCTGGGTGGCGGTGGGCATCGTGTTGGCCGCCGCCATCGCGGCGCGGCAGGGTGACCGCATGCTGTATGTGCTGGCCGGCCTGTGTATCGCCTATGGCGTGCTGCTGGGGGTGGCGCGTTGTGTGCCGGGGGCGAACATGCTGGCCACCATCGTTGATGACCTGCGCGCAATGCCGCGCACCATGCGTCGCCTGGCCTGGGTGCAGTTCTTCTCGTGGTTCGCGCTGTTCGCGATGTGGATCTACACCACCGCCGCCGTCGCCGGCACCCATTTCGGCTCCACCGATACTGCGTCGGCAGCCTACAACGAGGGCGCCAACTGGGTCGGCGTGCTGTTCGGTGCCTACAACGGCTTCGCGGCACTGGCCGCGCTGCTGATCCCGGTGATGGTGCGCGCACTGGGCCTGCGCTGGAGCCACCTGGTCAACCTCTGGCTGGGCGGCCTGGGATTGATCTCGATGCTGTTCATCCGTGATCCGCACTGGCTGCTGCTGTCGATGGTCGGCGTCGGCTTCGCCTGGGCCTCGATCCTGTCGCTGCCATATGCGCTGCTGTCCGACAGCGTGCCGGCGGCCAAGATGGGCATCTACATGGGCCTGTTCAATTTCTTCATCGTGATCCCGCAGCTGGTCGCGGCCAGTGCGCTCGGCTTCCTGCTGCGCACCTGGCTGGGCGGCGATCCGATGCACGTGCTCGCCCTCGGGGGCGGCAGCCTGCTGCTGGCCGGTCTATGCGTGCTGTATGTGCCATCTCAACAGGAGGTTGTCTGATGTTCCGGTATTCGTCGTTGTCGCTGGCGCTGTCATTCGCGCTGTCCGCCAGTCCCGTCCTGGCCATCGAACGCCCGGACTATGTCGGCACGCGCGAGCCGTTCGCCAGCCAGGCGGTCTACTTCGTGGTCACCGACCGCTTCGTCAACGGCGATCCGTCCAACGATCACCGCGACCAGGGCGGCGCGCATCGCACGTTCGATATCCCGGTGCCCTGCCCGGACAAGGTGGATGGCAACATCGGCTACCTCGGGGGTGACTTCAAGGGCGTGCTCGACAACGCCGCGTACATCCGCAACCTGGGCTTCGGTGCGGTGTGGATCACCCCGATCATCGACAACCCGGACCAGGCCTTCACCGGCAGCAAGTCGATCAGCTGCACCAGCACGCTGACCGACCGCGGCAAGACCGGCTACCACGGCTACTGGGGCGTCAACTTCTATACGCTCGACGAGCATCTGCCGAGCAGGGACCTGGACTTCGCCGCGTTCACCCGCGGCCTGCATGCCGCCGATCTGAAGGTGGTGCTGGATATCGTGGGCAACCATGGCTCGCCCGCGTGGACGATGCCGGTGGCACAGCCGCAGTTCGGCCAGATCTTCGACAAGGACGGCCGATTGATCGCCGATCACCAGAACCTGCCGCCGCAGCAGCTGGATCCGGTCCATAACCCGCTGCATGCGTTCTACAACAACATCGGCCCCGTCGACGGCAAGCACGGCTCGATCTTCGACGGCAACCTGGCCGAGCTGTCCGACTTCAACGAGCACAATTCGGCGGTGATGGATTACCTGATGGGTGCGTACCTGCAATGGACCGCGCAGGGCGTGGATGCACTGCGCATCGATACCATCGGCTGGCTGCCACACCCGTGGTGGCATGCCTTCGTCAACCGCATCCGTGCCGAGCACCCCGGCATGTTCATGTTCGGCGAAGCGTTCGACTACGACGCCAGCAAGATCGCCGAGCACACGTGGCCGGCCAACGCGAACGTCAGCGTGCTGGACTTCCCGCTGCGTGGCGCCTTGTCGTCCGTGTTCGGCAAAGAACAGAAGGGCTTTGAGACCCTGGCCGAACCGCTGCACCTGCTCGATGGGCCGTATGCGAATCCGTACGAGCTGATGAGCTTCTACGACAACCACGACATGGCGCGCTTGGACGCGACCGATGCCGGGTTCATCGACGCCCACAACTGGTTGTTCACCGCGCGCGGCATTCCGGTGATCTATTACGGTTCGGAAACCGGCTTCATGCGCAGCCGCGCCGAGCACGCCGGCAACCGCGCCTACTTCGGCCAGGCGCGCGTGAATGATGCGCCGAACAGCCCGATCTACGCGCCGCTGCAGCGCATCGCCAAACTGCGTGAGGGCACACCCGCCCTGCAGCGCGGTCTGCAGGTCAACGAGCGACTGCAGGGCGATGAAGCGGTGTTCTTCCGCGTGCTGCAGCACGGCGATACCGCCCAGACCGCGCTGGTGCTGCTCAACAAGGGCGACACCGCCCGCACCCTTGAGGTGCGCCGCTATCTGCAGGCCGGGATCTGGCGCGACGCGCTGGGCGGTGCCAACCAGACGGTCAACGGATCATTGAAGGCCGAGGTGCCTGCGCATGGCGTGCGCGTGTTCGTGCTGGATGCCCAGGTCGACCAGGCCGCGTTGCAGGCCCGGTTGAAGGCGGCGGTCGACGATCAGCAGGCCCGCACGAAACGCCTGGCGAAGTAGCCGGGGAATGCCCGGTCTGCCGTTCGCGGTGGGCCGGGCACTACAATCGGGCTCGCGATCGCGCACTGCGGTCCTTCCGAGTACGCTTTCCATGTCACGCCTGTCCCTGCGCCCCGCAACGCCCGACGACGCCGAACGCCTGTTCCATCTGATGCAGTTCTACTACTTCGAGGCGTCGGCCTGGAGCGGAGAAGAAGTACGCTCCGACGGCCTGTTCGACTGTGATCGGAGCGATGTCGAAGCCTCCCTGCGCAACGCCCCGCAGTGGGCGCGGTTGTTGTTCGTCGACGAGGCACTCGCCGGCTTCGTGCTGGTGGACCGGGTGGAACGGGACGGCCACCACTATCCTGAACTGGCCGATCTCTTCGTGCTTCCCAAGTACCGGCGGCAAGGCCTGGCGGCCTACGTGGTCAACGCACTGGTGCGCCCCGGCGAGGGGCAATGGCTGCTCGCAGTGTTCCGCGGCGACGTGGCTGCGCATGCCCACTGGCTGCGGACCCTGCCGCGTCTTGGTCTGCCGCATGTCGCGCTGGCCGACGATGACCCGCGTTTCCACCTCTACCTGATCGGCGGTCCACCGCGCCCGTAATGCCGGCTGCTGGCCGGCTCCCACAGCCCCGGCGGTACACTAGCGGCCCCCACCCATACCCCCGCATTCCATGAACGACGCTGCCCCCCAGACCCCGATCGAAACGCTGCTCAAGACCGCGATGGACGGTCAGCTGCCGATCGGCCTGTTCATGAAGGCCTTCGTCGCCTCCGAGGTGGTGTTGCTCACCGGCAGTTTGGTGACGCCGGATGGCAGCGGTTTCGATCCGCTGCTGTTCGACAAGCAGGGCGTGTTGCACGTGTCCGTGTTCACCGATATGAGCCGCGTCGGTTTCCACAGCCAGCAGGCCCCGCACACGATCCGCATGCTCATGCTGGACGTACTCAAGCGCGTCCCCGGTGGCTACGGCGTGGTGATCAATCCGGGTACGTCGCTGGGCTTTGAGATCTCGCCGTCCGGCGTCGGCGAAATTCTCAAGGACTTCGCCGACGGCCCGCGCTGAAGGGACGGCATGTTGCCGCTCCTATCCGTTGGGCAGATGCCATTCTGGTGATCGCGTTCCATCACACAGCGTGCAACCTGTGACGCCAGTTCGCGCGCGTCGTACTGCTTGACGCCTGCAAGCAGGTCCTGCTCAAGAACCCGTGCTACCAGCGTTTTGAGCGAAGCCTGACTGTTGGAGATACCTGTGCCTGGCGGCAGATTACCGGCGAGGATCAGGGCGTTGGCCATCCGCACGGCGAGCGCGTCGCGTATCCACTGCGGGTTGCGTGGCGTTCCATTGGATTCATACAACAACGACAGGTAGATACCCAGTTCATTCGTGTAGAAGTCGATGGGGTTGGGCCGATCTCTGGTTCCCAGGCTGAATCCCGCCAAGGCACCCAGGAGGGTGCCGCATACCAGACCCACCATCAGCAGTAGTGCGTTCACCTCGAATCCCTCGATCAGGTGGGCAATCATGATGGAGGGAGGAGGGCCGGTCATCCGATCAGGGGAAGACGCACATCGCCTCAGGGAGACGGCGCGTTGCGCCGTCAGTGCAGGGCGCCGGTGATGCTGGCCTTCTGACCAGCATCACCCGTTGCATTACAGCGTCACCTTCCGCCGGTTGTCCGACGACACCCGATCGATCAGTTTGTTGTACGGATCAAAGCCCGCCTCATCCGGCTTGCCATCCACCGTCACCGTGATGGAGGGGTTGGCCTCGGTGACGTGGTGGCGCTGCAGGTACAGCGCCTTCTGATCGCGCTCCTTGCCCGACGGCGCGTTGGCGAACACGCCCACCTCGATCCAGTCGTCCATCTCACCGGCGGTCTCCTTGCCGTCACCGTCGGCATAGCGCTTCTCGGCGTGCAGCTTCAAGGTGACGTCGTACTTTCCATCGGCACGCTTCTGCGCGCTCGCGGTGAGGACGCGGTTGTCGTAGAAGCTGATCTTCTCGAGCAGGTCCGTCACTAGTTGCTGACGGTCGGCCGGGGTCTCGGCGCGGATGTAGGTGAGCAGTTCGGTGGAGGTGGTGTAGGGCGGCTTCTGGAAGCCCTTGTCCTGCAGGTAGCGTTTGAGGGCGCGATTGAGGGCGACTTCGCCGATCTCCTCCCGGAGCCTGTAGAACGCCAGCGAGCCCTTCCGGTAGTGGATGTACTGCTGGTTCTCCACCCGTGCCAGCGGCAGTTCCTCCACGCCTTCGCCACCACGCCCGGACAGGTACCCGTCCAGCTCGTTCTTGAGGAACTGGCGCATGTGCTGCCGCCCATACTCCTTCTCCATCACCATCAGCGCCGAGTACTGCGACAGTGACTCGGACAGCATCGTGGCGCCCTGTACGTTGGCACCGATCACCTGGTGCGCCCACCACTGATGGGCGATCTCATGTGCGGTCACGTAGAACACGTAGTCCACCTTGTCCGGATCACGCAGGTCGGCGATGAAACCGATCGACTCGGAGTAGGGGATCGTGTTGGCGAAGGACTGCGCGAAGCTCTGGTAGCCCGGGAACTCGATGATGCGTACCTGACGGTGCTGGTAGGGCGTGAAGTTGGCTTCGTAATAGGCCAGCGATTTCTGCACCGCCTCGATCATGCGGTCCACGTTGTAGCCGTGCTGGGCATCGTAGTAGATCTCGACCGGAATACCCTTGTAGGCCGCACGCTTCACCTCCCAGCGAGCAGACAGGTAGGCGTAGAAGTTCAGCATCGGCCGGTCCATGGCGTAGCTGAAGCAGCGGCGGCCGTTCACGGTCGTCTCCCGCACCAGGTAGCCCGGTGCCAGCGCTACCTGGTCCGGCGCGGTGCAGATGGTGCTGCGGAAATCCAGCCAGTCGGCATCGTCGCTGACGTAGTTGTTGGCGCGTGCGGCCTGATCCTCCAGCTTGGGCATGCGGGTCGGCTCGCCCAGGCCGCGCTTGCGACGCTCGTTGCGGTCGGTGATCTGTACGCGCTGGTTGTAGCCGAAGGACGGCAGATCGCTGCTGTTGAAGAAGCTGCCGTTGTCGACCAGATTGGTGGGCGCCTGATGTGCGGTGATGCCGTCCGGATGCTGGTTGATGCGGAAGTGGATGCGGCGTTCCTCGCCGGGCTGCAACGGCTTGGCCAGCCGGTAGATGCGATAGCCCAGATCGGCGTCGTGCATGGACAACGTTTCGCCCCCCAGGTCGACCAGGGTCAACTGCCTGTCATCGTCCATCGACACATGGATCTGTTGGATGGGGGCGGCATGGGTGTTGCGCACGGTCCAGTACGCATCGACGACCATCGACTGGGTTTCCGGCGACAGGTCGATCCGGTTGTCCACCGCCACGATGCGCGGCTGCGGCAGGTCGCGGTAGCGCGACAGATCGCGTTCGTAGCGGGCCTGGAGGTCCAGCTGCTGATCGGGCGAGCGGAACTCGTTGCGGATGTTGGTGCTCCAGTACAGCCAGCTACCCACCCCGATGAAGGCCAGCGTGGCTACCACTGCACCGAGTCCAGTCGGGCCGCGCAGGCGGCGCCCGGCCAGAACCAGCCGCTGCCGCGCACCATTACCGACGCCGCGCACCCAGAAGGCCGAGGCGACGCACAACAGCGCCAGCAGGAACAGCGCCCAATACCCCTGGAAGGCCAGCTGCCCGGGCAGGAAGTGACCGTAGCCATTCATGTCCGAGTACGGCGCGATCGGCCAACTGCCGAAGTTGTAGAGGTTCTGGGTGTAATCGAGCATGCCCAGCACCGCCTGGCCGATCATAACCAGGATCAGCAGTGCGTAGCCGACGAACTTGTTGTTGGTCAGCACCTGCAGCACCAGCGCCAGCCCACCCATCAGCAGATAGACCACCGAATCCAGCGCCAGCATCTTGAGATACACCAGCGGCTCGATGTGAGTATAGCCCTTGGCCAGCTGCACGCCGATCGCGGCCAGCGCGCCGATGGCCTGGAAGCAGGCGATGACCGCCACCAGCGTGGCGAACTTGGCCAGCAACGGCACCCAGTTGGGCACCGGCATCGCATCGGTGACGTCACTGATGCGTGCGGTGCGTTCCTTCCAGACCAGCTCGCCGGCGAAGAACAGCACGATGATGATCAGCAGCCAGCTGTAAGTGCCTTGCAGCGCGGTCAGCATTTCCGACGTGACCGGCCAGATCGGGGTGCCATACAGCGTCTGGCGGAACAGCGCACCGGGCAGGAAATTGCACAGTCCCAGTACCAGCAACACCAGGAAAGGCACGCTGCGCACCACGCCGGCCGTATCAAACCGAACCTGGTGCAGGAACTGGTGCCAGGCGGTGCCGACACCGCTGCCGGGCACCACGCGTGGCACCGTGACCTGGGTCGGGCGCAGCGACGGGGTGCCCGTTGCCGCGGCGGCTTTACGGCCCCAGCGACGACCGGCACTGCCGCTGCGCTCGGTGCGGAACAAGGCAAACGTCGCAGCGAACAGCGCCGCTGCCACACCGAGCCATAGTGCACGGTTGGCCAGCAACTGCCCGGCGACGGCGGGCAAGCCGGTGTTGCGTTCGGCCACCGACCAGTAACGGATGGTCCGCGACATCGCACGCAGGCCGAGCGGCTCGCTCAGCACCGCAATCCAGGTGTTGTCGATGTCCCGGAGCAGCGCCGCGCTGACGCCGTACAGCACGAAGTAGGCGATCACGCCGATGTAGACCCACAGGATCGAGCGCGTGGTGGCCGCCAGCAAGGCCAGCAGGGCCGTGGTGAAGATCAGGTTCGGAATCACGATGACGCCGAATGCCCAGACATAGCTGTACAGCGAGACCGGGCCCATACGGGCCGGATCGACCCAGGGCATGAACGGCCCCAGCGCCATGCCGGCGGCAATGATCACGTACACCAGCAGCCCGCTGACCAGCGCGGCGCCGATGCGTCCGGCCAGGTAATCGCGGCGTTTGATCGGGCTGGCGAAGATCAATTCGGCGGTGCCGAGATCGAAGTCGCGCAGCAGCGCATTGCTGACGAACAGCGTGGAGACCAGCATGCCGAGCAGAGTGAAGATGCCCAGCATCGAAGCGATGACGGTCGGTGCATTGCTGTGCACGTTGCCGGTGCCACCGCCGATCTGTATCGCGTCGGACGACGCGGCACCGAAGGCCATCAGCGCGAACAGGCCCGCCAGCAGCCACAGCAGCGGGGAACGGAGCTGCTCGCGCAGCTCGAAACGGAAGAAGGCAGCGATCATGGGCCGGCTCCGGTCAGGCGGCCCGCGACTGCAGGCGCAGTCGCTGGAAATAGACGTCTTCCAGATCGGGAGCCACGGCTGCGAAGCCGTCGCCGGGGTCGTTCGCGCTGTGTACGTGGATCACCGGCCGGCCACCGACCAGGCGCGTGGACAGCACCACATGGTTGGCCTCATACGTGGGCAGTTCGGCAACGTCGACCTGCTTGCGCCAGACCTGGTGCTGCAGCGCATCGATCGCATCGCTGGGCTTGCCGGTCAGCAGCACCTGCCCCTTGTTCATGATGGCCATGTTCGGGCAGAGGTCGGTGACATCTTCGACGATGTGCGTGGACAGGATCACCGCCACGTTCTCGCCGATCGCCGCGAGCAGGTTGAGGAAGCGGTTGCGCTCTTCCGGGTCCAGGCCAGCGGTGGGCTCATCGACGATCACCAGGCGCGGATCGCCGAGCAGCGCCTGCGCGATGCCGAAGCGCTGGCGCATGCCGCCGGAGTAAGTGCCGAGCTTGCGCTTGCGCGCATCCCACAGGTTGACCTGCTGCAGCAGCGCCTCGACCACCTCACGGCGCTGGCCCTTCTGGGTGATGCCCTTGAGCACCGCGAAATGATTGAGCAGGTCCAGCGCGCTGACCTTGGGGTACACGCCGAAGTCCTGCGGCAGGTAGCCCAGCCGGCGGCGTACCGCATCCTTGTCGCGCAGTACGTCGATGGCCGCCTCACCGGGAATCGACAGCGTCGCCGAGCCGCTGTCGGCCTCCTGCAGCGTGGACAGCGTGCGCATCAGCGAGGACTTGCCGGCGCCGTTGGGCCCGAGCAGACCGAACATGCCGCGGGGCACATCGAGCGTCACACCGGCGAGGGCATGGACACCATTGGCGTATGTTTTGGACAGCGCGCGGATCTCAAGCATGTGGCGACTTCCCCTGGGAGATAGCTCGGTTATCCGCCCTATTCAGGTAAGCTGCATCCGCCGTAAGTCATGGGTGCTTCTGGACACGTGTGCGCCAGTGACCGGCCAGCCATGACACGCCCATGCAGCCTGCCACCAGCAGCAGCCAGCCGGATGCGGTCGGCCCGGCGCTCTGCTTGATCGCGCCCCACCACGCCGGGCCGAACATCGCCCCGATGGCCAGTACGGCGAGTGCCAACAAGGCAAGCAGGACGCGCGACACCCAACGCTCGATACCGGCGTCATGCCGGGCAATGCGCAGCGTGACCTCACGGGCGAAGCGCATCGGCGGCCCACTCTGCAGGGCGGAAGCGATCGCCTGGGCGATGCGCAGGTAGTCGGCGGCGTCCGGCGCAGCGCGCTGGCCGTTGAGAGCGGCGCGTAGCGCAGCCTCCTGGGCCTGCCATTCCTCCGGATCGATGCGGGGATCGTCTGCGCTGCTCATGCGGGGACTCCAATGCGGGATTCAAGCAACTCGCGCAACCGCTTGCGGCTGCGGAACAGATGGCTCTTGATGGTGCCTTCGGCCAGCTCGGTCAGGGAGGCGATCTCGGCGATGGAGATCTCCTCCAGGTGATAAAGCGTGAGCAGGGTGCGCTGCAGCGGCGGCAGGGCGTCGATCGCCGCATGCAGGTGCGCGTTGATGTCCTGCTCGCTGGTACGTGCCTCCAGATCGATGCCATCGCCGATCTGTTCGATCAATGCGGTGCCGTCCTCGCTCATGGTGTTCTCCACCAGCGGAATGCGGTGCCGCTCCAGGTGGCGCTTGGCGATCGAATAGGCGACCTGCGCCACCCAGGATTTCAACGCGCTTTGGCCGCGGTACTGATGCAGCGTCTGATGGATGCGCAGGAAGGCTTCCTGGCACAGCTCGCGGGTGTCGTCGGGGTGGCGGACCATGCGGTCGACCACACGCCAGCACAGACCCTGGTACTCGCGCACCAGCTGCTCGAACGCACCGGGCTGCTGCGACAGAATGGCAGCGACCAAGGCGCGGTCGGCGTCCAGAGAGTCAGCAGGGGAGGGCGGCGACGTACGCATCACCATAGGGATACGTCGAGTGCGCCATTGGTTGCAACCAGGCGCCGTGCAACCGATCCCGCCCTGGCCGTATCTCAGTGGACAAGCCCCTCAACGAAACGAACGCACCATGGATTACAACCTGATTCTGCCTGTCGTCCTGATTCTCGGCATCGTGTATGCCATCAAGAGCGTGGTCGATGGCCACACGCGCCGTCGGATCGTTGAAGCCCGCGGTTCGGAAGAGCTGGTGCGCTCACTGCTGGCCGGCGATACCACCAAGCGGCGGCTGGCCTCACTGCATTGGGGCTGCGTGTTGCTGACCCTGGCGCTGGCATTCGGTCTGGTCGATCTGCTCGGCATCGACCGGGTTACGCCTGGCGCCATCGCCCTGCTGCTCGGTGCGACCGGGCTGGGCAACGTGGTGTACTTCGTGCTGGATCGTCGCCTGAAGTAAGGCCGCGCGCGCGTCGCTCAGCCGCGCAGCGAGGAGTCCCGCAGCACCTGCTTCACCGCGATGCTCTGGCCTTCCACCGGCTGGCCGTCGATCAGTGCCAGCAGCTTTTCCACCAGCAGGTGCCCGGCCTGCTTGGTGTCCTGCTGCACGGTGGACAGCGGTGGGGAGACCGAGGCGGCCAGCGGGATGTCATCGAAGCCGGTGACCGCCACGTCCTCGGGCACGCGCAGGCCATGCTCGCGCAGGGCGCGCATCGCACCGATCGCGATCAGGTCGCTGGCCGCGCACAGCCCGTCGATACGCTCGCCGCGCGCCAACAGTGCCTGGCAGGCATCGAAACCGGACTGCTCGGTGGTGATCGCATCGTGCTGCAGGGACGGCTCGGCGGTGAGGCCACGCGCCTGCATCGCCTCGACGTGGCCGCGGTAGCGCTGTTCGAACTCGGGATAGTGGCTGGAGGCATGGCCCACGAACGCGATCCGGCGGCAGCCCTGGTCGAGCAGGTGCGCGGTGATGTCGAAGCCGCCCTGGAAATTGTCGCTGCCGATCGAGACACCGGGCTGATCGGGCAGGGAAGCGCCCCAGCGCACGAAGTGGGTGCCTTGCTCGACCAGCCGCTGCAGCCGCTCGCGCGACTCGTGGTAGTCGCCATAGCCCAGCAGGATGATGCCGTCGGCCTTGTTGCTGTCCTCGTAATCGGCCTGCCAGTCGGTGGACAGCTGCTGGAAGGAGACCAGCAGGTCGTAACCGCGCAGCGCGCAGGCCCGGGTGATCGAGCCCAGCATGGCGTGGAAGAACGGGTTGATCAGCGAGTCGTCATTGGTGGGGTCTTCGAAGAACAGCAGGGCCAGCGTGCCGGCATTGCGCAGGCGCAGGCTGGAGGCGTTCTTGTCGACCTTGTAGTTCAGCTCCCGGGCGATGGCCAGGATCCGCTGCCGGGTCTCGGCATTGACCATCGGGCTGCCGCGCAGCGCCCGCGACACCGTCGGCTGGGAGACGCCGGCCAGGTGGGCGATATCGAGGGAGGTGGCTTTGCCGCGGATGGTCATTTCAACGGGGGGCGGGACAGTGGAGGGACATCATGCCATGCGCTGCCGAGGCTGGGCCGGTCGGCGGGATGGTCCCACAGGCCGGGGCCTGACGGCATTCGGCGTAACCGTCGTCACCCTTGCCGCGTATGGCTCGAGCCGCTTTCCGGTTCCTGCCGGCCGGAATTCCGACAGGGTCGGGGACGGCGGCGATGATAAGATGGTGCAATCTGGATCCCCCCAATTTTCCCAAGGGCGGCCCGGCAGATCTGCACCCCGCCCGGGGCTGTGATATGACTGCGGCCTGCCCTCGGACAACGGAAGAGCAACCCTATGGCGCGCGGCATCAATAAAGTCATCCTGGTCGGCAACCTCGGCAACGACCCGGACGTGAAGTACACCCAGGGCGGTATGGCGATCACCCGCATCAGCCTGGCCACCACCAGCGTCCGCAAGGACAAGGATGGCAACCAGCAGGAGCGTACCGAATGGCACCGCGTGGTGTTCTTCGGCAAGCTCGGCGAGATCGCCGGTGAATACCTGCGCAAGGGCAGCTCGGTCTACGTCGAAGGCAGCCTGCGTTACGACAAGTACACCGGCCAGGACGGCGTGGAGAAGTACTCCACCGACATCATCGCCGATGAAATGCAGATGCTCGGCGGCCGTGAAGGCGGCGGTGGCGGTGGTGCCGGCGGCGAACGTCCGCAGCGCCAGCAGGCCCCGCGCCAGGAATACGGTGGTGGTGGTGGCGGTGGTGGTGGTCAGCGCGGCGGCGGTGGTGGTGGCTACGGCCAGCAGCGCCCGCAGCAGCAGGCCCCGCAGCAGTCCGCGCCGCCGATGGACGACTTCGCGGATGACGACATTCCGTTCTAATTTTTAGCACTTCCTTCATACAAAAAAGCCCCAGTAAGTCATTGTACTTACTGGGGTTTTCTTGTTTACGCATGGATTTCTGCATCCTGCTAGTCTGAGGCCAATCTTCTACTAGTAGAGGATGTAAACGATGAGGCCGGCATTTCGCGTTCGGATCGTCTTGTTCGCCTCTGGCGACGCTTTCCGGTACTGCTGGATGAGCATGGGTGCCCGCTCTTTCGCCCCACCGTGTTTGCGCTTACTCAGGTTCGGGGTAGGAATCTTTCAACTAACACGATCAGCAACGTGCTGCGTGCGATTGAAGTGGGGGGCTCGCTGGCCAGCAGAATCGCCACGGCGTCGTCGGGCTCGGCGGCCATCCAGTCGTCGACCTGGCCAGGCTGCAGCCACGCCGGCATCCGGTCGTGGATATCGGCTGACACGCCGCTGCTGTCGCCGGTGATGATGGTGAAGGTGCCGAGGCCGCCTTTGCGCATTCACTTGACCGAACAAGCCGCGCCACCTAGATTTCCTGATGAAACCAACTATCTCGCCGTAACCCCAAAGACGGCCTACATGCCGAGTCGGCCCCTATGATCATGCAGCCATGACTAAGACGACGCACCTCGTTGGCGTTGATCACGCCGGCTTTACGGTTTCCTCCTTGGACGAATCCATCCACTTTTGGACCCAGGCACTGGGTTTCGAGCTGCAACGCCAATCGGAGATGGGTGGCGATTTCCTGTATCAGGTTACAGGCGTTGATGATCCGAACGTGCGCACGGCAATCGTCTTGGCGCCGAATGGGTTCATGGTTGAGCTGCTGCAGTACTCTGGAGGTCGCCAGCATGGAGCCGCGCCGGAGAGTGCCGGCGCGATCGGAGCTGCACACCTGGCTTTGACCGTGGAGGATATTCACTCCGCCATCGCCCGTGTAGAGGCTGCCGGATGGAAGGCGAAGGGCAGTCCACAACCAATTCCAGGCGGTCCACGCAAGGGGACACTAGCGGCCTACGTCTCCGGCCCCGATCACATCACAATCGAGTTCATGCAGCCGCCAAGCAGGTGATGGGCGTGCAGAGGAAAGTGAACTGGCATCACTGCTAGGGATGGTCTGAACAAATCTGCGCGAAATCCGATGGTAGTGCCGGCCGCTGGCCGGCAAGCTTGAGGTCCATCAGACCACGTTGAAGGACCCTCCATGCAGCTGACATTCGGTGGTGCCGAAGGCCTGATCCGGAAATGCACCAGACCAGGAAGGGCAATCAGTGGTACTTCGGCATGAAGGCGCACATCGGTGTGGATCAGTTTTCGGGCCTTGTGCACCATGTGACATGCATCGCTGCCAATGTAGGCGATGTCACAGTCACGCACGAACTTCTGCACGGTAACGAGGATTGCGTGCTGGGCGACAGTGGCTATACCGGGGCGGACTCGCGGCCAGAGCTACAGGACGCCAAGGCGGCGTTCTTAACCGCCAGGAAGCGGGGCAAAGTGAAGGCGATCAAGAACGCGCGCGACCGTCGGCAGCACGAGCGCTGGGAGCGTTGCAAAGCCAGCATGCGCGCGAAGGTGGACACTCCTTCCGGGTGATCAAGCGCCAGTTTGGTTACACCAAGGTGCGCTATCGCGGGCTGGCAAAGAACAGCTCGCAGGTGCTGACCCTGTTTGCGCTGTCCAATCTGTGGATGACCCGCTGGCAGTTCGTGCCGGCCCAAGGATAAATCCGTCTGGAGGCGCCCAACGGGGCCTCAAAACCCTATTTCCAGCGAAATAAACCGCAGCAGGTGGGCGCGGGACGCGTTCGGCTCATGAATCCAACATCGCGGGTGATCTGCTCAGAGCATCCTTAGAGGAAATGTCGCCACCATCGCCAATCCTATGATCGAGGCTGGCTTTGTTCACGCGAGAGCTTTGCTCGAGTTCCTCTGGCTGTGCACAGCTGACGGGAACTTGGCGCAGGTCAAGCGCCGCCGGCGAGACGACATTGGCATTGAGACCTTCTCAAATGCACAGGGGCCACTTTGTTTGGTTCATCCTGACGAGGCCGTTGCAGCGTATCTAGGTCCTTGAGCCGCTTGGCGTCGGGCACGCTCATGCCGCCGAACTTGCTGCGCTACAGGTAGTACGAGGCCTCGCTAAAGCCATGCTGGCGGCAGAGGTCCTTGATGGGCATGCCGGCCTCAGCTTCGCGTAGGAAGCCGATGATCTGCTCTTCGGAAAAGCGCTTCTTCACGTCCAATCTCCTTGTCATTGAGAATTGGACTCCAAACCGCTTCGCTACTCAATCTCGGGGGGACGTCGATCCCGCCTGCCGAAGCTGAGGCAAACTACTATCGGCAACTAGCCAATCAAGCCGCCGCGGTGGCGGCCTGACGTAACCCTACTTGCCTCCACCGAACCCGGGGGGATTCAGTTTGCGAGACCGGAACGCCGCCACTTTCATCCGGTTCCCGCAGAGCGCCATGCTGCACCAACGGCGCTTTCGCGACTTGGTCGTGTCATGGAACAGCAGTGTGCAGTCATGCGCTTCACACTCGCGTACGTGCTGCAGGTCGCCACCGGCGAGGAGCCGGCTCAGCGCCACTGCGATGGGCTCCAGCAGGCTTTCTGCGCTGTCATCGCGGCGGCGTTCGACCACGCAAGGGCCTGCACCGTCAGTGGACGACTGCAGTTGAACGATCGGTCGGCCAGCCTCCAGCACCTTGTTCACTATCGGTGCCTGGAACGGGCGCCCTGCCCGTGCAGCCGTCAGCAGTTCGCGTGCTTCGTCGCGCAAGGCGGCGGCCAGCTCCGCCACGCCGTTCGGGATGGGGACCGCGCCTGCGTCCAGGACGCCCGCCGCGGCCAGCCAGTCGATTGCCGCCTGGTCGCCCTGAAGCACGTCCACCGGGGCCGTACTGGGGCCGTAGGCCGAGTTGATGAAGTCGAGCGCCAGATCATTGGCCACGAACAATGCGGGGGATGGAGCTGAGTCGATCATGCGTAACCCCTGTAAATGTTGTTGACAGGTTACCACCGCCGCACGTAACCTTCAAATCAACTCCAATGTGGTTACATAAAACGCTCATGACTACTTCGAATACGCTCGCCCGATTCGGCGCGACGGCTGCCCTGCTCGCCGCCACCGCCACCGCGCACGCCCAGGTCCAGTACCGCTACGAACAGGTGGGCGAGGTCAAGGTGTTCTATCGGGAGGCCGGCCCCCGTTCGGGCCCCACCGTGCTCCTGCTGCATGGGTTCGCGGCGTCGTCGTACATGTACCGGGACGTCATCGAGGCGCTGTCGGACAAATACCACGTCATCGCCCCGGACCTGCCCTCCTTCGGTTACACCGAGGCACCTGCGCGTGGCGCGTATGACTACACCTTCGACACCCTGGCCGCGACCCTGCAGCGCTTCACCGAGCAGTTGAAGCTGGAGCGCTACGCGCTGGTGGTGCACGACTACGGCGCCCCGGTGGGATGGCGTCTCGCCAGCGCGCATCCAGAGCGGATCACCGCCCTGATCTCGCAGAACGGCAACGCTTACGAGGACGGCCTGGCGAAGGGGTGGGATCCGATCCGCGCCTACTGGAACGATCCCAGTGCGCAGAACCGCGCTGCCCTGGCCGAGTTCCCCACGGCCGCTGCGATCAAATGGCAGTATCTGGAAGGCGTGCGCGACCCCAGCCTGGTGGCGCCGGATGGCTACACCCTTGAGGGGCTGCATGTATCCAGGCCCGGCAACGCGGATATCCAGCTGGACCTGCTGCTGGACTACGCCTCCAATGTGCGGCTATACCCCGCCTTCCAGGCCTACTTCCGGACGCATCAACCGCCGCTGCTTGCCGTGTGGGGGCGAAACGATCCGTACTTCCTGCCCGCCGGTGCGGAGGCGTGGAAGCGCGACATTCCCGATGCCGAAATCCACTTTTTCGATACCGGGCACTTCGCGCTGGAGACGCATGCGGACGAGATCATTCCGGTGATCCGGGAGTTTCTGGATCGGAAGGTTGGCGCGCACCGAAGCGGAGCGCAGTCGAGTCGTTGAACAACAGGAAACGCGTCGGCAGGCAGAATCCCCAGCGATCCCAAAACGTTCCGGCCGCTGCACGACGATCCAGATGATTGAGTCAATCCGACCGTCCCGTTCAGAGTTCACAAGGTGGCGTCGAACGCGTCCCGTTGGGTCGTATGCCAGCAGAAGGGAAGGGTGCGATCTGGCTTCCAGTGGATAGGGGGCAAGGATGCCAACACGTTTATCTGGTACGCGAAGTTGTTGACACTCGCGAGGCAGTAGTACGCTGGATGCATTGCATGCCAGCGCATGTGGCAGTTGTTTACCTTTTTGGTAGGCACAACCGTTCTGATTTCTGATTTTTACGGGTGTAAATAGAACCCCAGTAAGCCACTGTGCTCGCTGGGGTTTTTCTTTTCTGCACGGGACGTTCTGGTTCCTGCTGGTCTGGCGGCGGTCTTCGATCTCTGGTCGTGGCACGATGGGTCACAACTCAAGGGA
This sequence comes from Stenotrophomonas sp. TWI819, assembly GCF_039673075.1. Lineage (NCBI taxonomy): Bacteria > Pseudomonadati > Pseudomonadota > Gammaproteobacteria > Lysobacterales > Lysobacteraceae > Stenotrophomonas > Stenotrophomonas sp. TWI819. The sequence goes on from NZ_JBDJKY010000014.1 coordinate 25,088, forward strand.
GGAGTGACGGCATGCGACTGACGGACCAGGAGCTCAAGCACGTGCTCAATGTCGACTGGGGAATGCGGTTCTGGCGCTGGTTCCGCTGGGTCCTGCTGGTCATCCTGGCAGTGGCCGCGACCGGTGGTTACACCGGCCTGATGAAGCAGGCACCCAATGCGTGGCTGATCGCCGGCGCGGTCTATCTGCTGGTCGCCTGGCCGGGGCTCTGCCGCGCGTATGTCTATCGCTCGCTGCGGCTCTGTCCTCCTGCAGCTCGGCTAACGTGATCGCGTGGCACGCCGCCCTCCCATCGCACGAACACGGCGACAGCCATCACGCGCGTGGTGCCCTGCAGCATGCGTTTTCGTGCACCGCGTCTTGCAAAAAAATCAGTTCCTCCTCTATGGTGCAATCGATTGCATTGCAACGGATCGTCAGCGTTTGATACCGGTTGGGAGGCCGGAAGACGGATGTCCATCCATTCGATCAGACCGGCACCGGCATCGGGGCCGGGGCTCACGCGGCGCGATGCACTGCGCCTGGCGGTCGCCGCGAGCCTTGGGTTGGGTGCTGCGGGCGTGCTGCCGGTGTTTGCCGCGGCCGCGCCGCTCAAGGGCAACCTGAAGCACTCCGTCGCTCGCTGGACCTTTCCGCAGCAGTCGGTCGCGCAACTGTGCAGGACAGTGAAGGACATCGGGTTCGCCGCCATCGATCTGGTCGGCCCGGAAGACTGGCCCACGCTGAAGGCCCATGGCGTGGACAGCTCGATGTGCAACGGTGCGGAGCTGGGCCTGACCAAGGGCTTTGCCGGCCGCGAGTTCCACGACCAACTGGTGGAGCGCTACACGCGGCACATCGATCTGGTCGCCGATGCCGGCTACCGCAACCTCATCTGCTTCTCCGGCAATCGCAACGGCATGGACCCCGAGGAAGGCATGGCCCATGCCGAAGCGGGGCTCAAGCGCATCCTCCGGCACGCCGAGAAACGCAACGTCGTGCTGGTGATGGAGCTGCTGAACTCAAGGGTCGATCATCCCGACTACCTGTGCGACACCTCCGCGTGGGGCGTGGCGCTGTGCCAGCGGCTCGGCTCGGACCACTTCGGCCTGCTCTACGACATCTATCACATGCAGATCATGGAGGGCGACATCATCGCCACCATCGGCAGGGATCACGCCTGTTTCAAGCATTACCACACGGCGGGCGTGCCGGGCCGGCACGAGATCGGGGACCAGCAGGAACTCAATTACCCCGCCATCTGTCGCGCGATCCGCGACACCGGTTTCGACGGATATCTGGCGCAGGAATTCATGCCTGCGGCACCGGATCCCGTCGGCTCGCTGCGCGAGGCGATCCGCCTCTGCGACGTCTGAAACGATATCCACCAGGTGAGAGATCCATGGCAGACAATCATTACGACGCGATCGTCGTTGGCTCGGGAATCAGTGGCGGTTGGGCGGCGAAGGAACTGACCGAGAAGGGCCTCAAGGTGCTGATGCTGGAACGCGGCCGCAACATCGAGCACGTTAAGGACTACGTCAACGCGATGAAGGAACCGTGGGACTTCCCGCACCGCAACCGGCCAACCCAGGCGATGAAGGCCGCCTTCCCGGTGCTGATGCGCGACTACGCGCTGGCCGAGAACCTCCAGGGCATGTGGGCCGACGAACAGGAATCGCCCTACATCGAGACCAAGCGCTTCGACTGGTTCCGCGGCTACCACGTCGGCGGACGTTCGCTGATGTGGGGCCGGCAGAGCTATCGCTTCTCCGACCTGGATTTTGAGGCGAACCTCAAGGACGGCATCGCCACCGACTGGCCGATCCGCTACGCCGACATCGCACCCTGGTACGACCATGTGGAGAAGTTCGCCGGCATCGCTGGCACCCGTGAAGGGCTGGACGTGCTGCCGGACGGCCAGTTCCTGCCGCCGATCCCGTTGAACATCGTCGAAAAGGACGTGGCCGCGCGGATCAGGAAGGCCTTCGGCGGCACTCGGCACATGATCCACTCGCGCACCGCCAACATCACCCAGCCGATGCCCGAGCAGGGCCGCGTCAACTGCCAGTACCGCAACAAGTGCGTCCTCGGCTGTCCCTTCGGCGCGTATTTCTCGACACAGGCGGCGACGCTGCCGGCGGCGATGAAGACAGGCAACCTGACCTTGCGGCCGTTCTCGATCGTCAAGGAAGTGCTCTACGACAAGGACCGCAAGCGTGCGCGCGGCGTAGAGGTCATCGATGCCGAGACGGGGCAGACCTATGAGTACACGGCGAAGGTCATCTTCCTCAATGCGTCCTCCTTCAACTCGACCTGGCTGCTGATGAACTCGGCCACCGATGTCTGGGAGGGCGGGCTGGGCGCATCGTCGGGCGAGCTGGGCCACAACGTGATGGACCATCATTTCGGCGCGGGCGCCTCGGGCCGGGTCGATGGCTATGAGGACAAGTACTACTTCGGCCGTCGTCCCTGCGGCTTCTACATTCCCCGCTTCCGCAACGTGGCTGCGGACAAGCGCCGCTACCTGCGTGGCTTCGGCTACCAGGGCGGTGCCAGCCGCACGGGATGGTCGCGCGAGATCGCCGAGCTGAACATCGGTGCCGACCTGAAGGAGGCGCTGACCGTGCCCGGTGACTGGCGCATCGGCATGACCGGCTTCGGCGAAATGCTGCCGCACCACGACAACACGATCCGCCTGGACAGCGACCGCAAGGACAAGTGGGGACTGCCGGTGCTGGCGATGGATGTCTCCATGCGCGCCAACGAACTGGCCATGCGCAAGGACATGGCCGCCGATGCCGCCGAGATGCTCGAGGCCGCCGGCGTCAAGGACGTGGAGATGCATGACAATGACTACGCCCCGGGCAAGGGCATCCACGAAATGGGGACCGCGCGCATGGGCCGTGACCGCAGCACCTCCGTGCTGAACCAGCACAACCAGGTCTGGGATGCGCCCAACGTCTATGTGACCGACGGGGCGTGCATGACCTCCAGCGCGTGCGTGAATCCTTCATTGACCTACATGGCGCTGACGGCACGCGCTGCCGACCACGCCGTGCGCGAACTGAAAGCGGGGAATCTCTGATGGACCGCCGCGAACTGCTGAAGATGATCGTCGCCGCCACCGGTGCAGCCATGATCGGTCTGCCCGCACTCGGTCAGGCACAGGCTCCTGCCGCAGGGGCGAAGACGCCCTTCTCCGACGCGGATGTCGGCACGCTGGATGAGATCGCAGAGACCATCCTGCCGCGGACGAAGACGCCGGGGGCGAAAGACGCAGGCGCCGGTGCGTTCATGGCGACGTTCGTCAGCGACTGCTACACCGCCCGGCAGCAGACGACGTTCCGCGCCGGCCTGGCCGATATCGACAAACGCGCGGGCGGCCGCTTCGTTTCACTTGCGCCGCAGGCCCGCGCCGAGCTGCTGCGCGCGCTGGATACAGAGGCCAGGAAACACGCGGTCGAGGTGAGCGAGACAGGCACCGCCGAGGAGGGAGACGCGATGCCGCATTACTTCACGATGCTCAAGCAACTGGCCATCTTCGGTTTCTTCACTTCGAAGGTTGGCGCGACCGAGGTGCTGCAGTACGTCGCGGTGCCGGGGCGCTACGACGGCGACCTCGCCTATATCCCCGGTACACCGGCGTGGGGGACCAGCTGATGGAGCGCAACGGAATGATCACCCCTGTGCTGGTCGCCGCCGCCATGCTGGTTGCCGCACCTGCGCTCGCGCAGGCCGGTGCCGACCCTGCGCACGATCCGAAGAAGACCGAGGTCTGGACGCCGGTGCCCGCGAGCGTGGCCACGCCCCCAGGAAAGGCACCCTCCGACGCGATCGTGCTGTTCGATGGCAATGATGTGTCCGCCTGGGAGTCGGAGCAGGGCCGGCGCGTGCCTTGGCGCGTCGCCGATGGCGCACTGACGGTGGTTCCGGGCAGCAAGGGCATTCGCACCAGGCAGCACTTCTGCGACGTCCAGTTGCATGTCGAGTGGCGCACGCCTGTCGAAACCAAGGGCTTTGAGGGCCAGGACCGCGGCAACAGTGGCATCTTCCTGCAGGAACGCTACGAGCTGCAGGTGCTCGACAGTTACAACAATTCGACCTATGCCAACGGCCAGGCGGCCTCGCTCTACAAACAGGCCATGCCGCTGGTGAACGCCTCGCGTGCGCCGGGCGAGTGGCAGGCCTACGACATCCTCTGGAAGGCACCGCGCTTCTCGCCGGGCGGCGGGCTCACGTCGCCCGCGCGCATCACTGTGCTGCACAACGGTGTGCTGGTACAGGACGACACCGTGCTGGCGGGCAAGACCGAGTACATCGGCGCGCCTTCGTACGCGCCACATGGGTGTGCGCCGATCTACCTGCAGGAGCACGATTCCAAGGTCAGCTACCGCAACATCTGGGTGCGGCAGCTGTAGTGCAATCCTATTTCGCCAGGTAACTGGCGAGATTGTCGATTTCCTGTGGCGACAGCTGGGAAAAGGGCGGCATCAAGCCGCCGCCCTTGCTGATCTTTTCCTTGATCTGCGCCGGCTGCAACCGCTTGGCGACATCGGTGAGTGCGGGGAACGTCGGCGGAACGCCTGCCCGATTCGCGCCGTGGCAGGCCGTGCAGTGCACGGCATAGAGTTGTGCGCCAGCGGCCGGGTCGTCCTTGGACCACGCTGTGGGGGCCAGCACCGTGCCGAACAGCGTCAGGGCCAGCGTCAGGATCTTGTTCACGTGGGCTCCTTGGCAGGCTAGCGCGGTGCGCTGGCGGGCAGCGTGGCGGTGAGGTGTTGACGCAGGTAGTCCGCGCCCGTCTTGATGACCTTGGCCGGATCACGAGGGTGGTCGTGCTCGACGATGTACCAGTGCACGCCTGCCGCCGCGGCGGCAGGCAGGATCGCGTTCCAGTCCAGAACGCCCTGGCCAACGGCGGCGAAGCCGCCCTCGTCTTCGGCCTGGCCTCTGGGTGCGTTGTCCTTGGCGTGTACCGCGAAAACGTGGCCGCGGAATTTGCCCAGCATCACCACTGGGTCATGGCCCGCACGGGCTACCCAGGCCAGGTCCAGCTCGGTCTGCAGGTCGGGGCCGGCCGCAGCGAACAGCAGCTCCAGGCCGGTTTTGCCGTTGAAATCGACCAGCTCGAAGTCATGGTTGTGGTAAGCCAAGCGCATCCCCTGGGCGTTTGCCAGCGCCGCGATCTGGCCCAGTTCCTGGCCCAGTGCGGTCCAGCCTGCGGCATCGGTCGGCCGATCCTTCTTGTCCAGGTACGGCACCACCAGGGTGGTGTTTCCGATCGAGCGGTTGAAGGCCACCACCCCGTCCAGGTCGCTGCGCAGATCGGCCAGTTGCACGTGGGAGGAAATGGCCTTGATCGAATAGCGGTCCAGCAGGTGCTTGAGTTCGGTGGCGCTGACATTCTGGGTACCGACTGTCTCCACCGCGCCGACGCCCGCGTCATGCACGATCTTCAACTGCTGGTCGAGCGTGCCGGCGTCGCGCAGCGTGTACATCTGCACTGCGATGGGCTGCTGTGGACCGGCCGGGGCGCCTGCGAAGGCGGGCAGGGCAACGAGCAGCAGCAGTGCGAGGGTGGTGGTCCTGCGCGTAGCGATGTTCATCAACACATCCTCCCGGGATTCAACCGATGGTGGTCCAGGCACGGGACCTGGCCGATGCAATCACGCAGTCGACGATCAACGCCGAACGCAGGCCGTCCTCGAAGGTGGGCAGGCCCTGTGGCCGCTCGCCGTCGATGGCGTGGTAGGTGTCGGCGACGAACGCCTCGAAGCAGTGGCCGTAGCCCTGCGCATGGCCGGGCGGCAACACCGACAGCCGGCGTTGTTCGGCACTGCCGGCACCCGGCCCACGCACGAAGGTTTCCTCGCGCTGGTCGGGTCGGCCGATCCACAGCCGTTCGGCGTCCTCCTGGTTGAACGCCACGCTGGCCCGGGTGCCGTCGATCTCGAACCAGAGGCGATTGTGGCGTCCGGCCGAGACCTGGCTGACCGTCAATGACGCCAGCGTGCCTGCGCCGGTACGGAACATCGCCGCCGCTACGTCCTCGCTGCTGACCGGCTGCATCGCGCTACCGGCCACCGCGGTGGTGAAGCTCTGCCCGGTACCGGTGCTGCGCTCGGCGATCACCGTGGCGAATGCCGCACTGACGTCGACGAAGCGCTCGCCACTGACCCATTCCACCAGGTCGCACCAGTGCGAGCCGATGTCGGCGAACACGCGCGACGCGCCGCCCAGCGCCGGGTCCACGCGCCAGTTGTTGCTGGCCGGGTCCAGCAGCCAGTCCTGCAGGTAGCTGCCGTGGATCAGGTGAAGCGGCCCCAGTTCGCCCTGCGCGATGCGTGCGCGTGCCTCGCGCACCACGGGGTGGTAGCGGTAGACGAACGGCACCGTGGCGACCAGCCCGGTCGAGGCGGCCAATGCCGCCAGGGCCCGGGCGTCTTCCAGCGTGGTGGCCAGCGGTTTCTCGCAGATCACGTGCTTGCCCGCTTCCAGCGCGGCCTGCGCCATGGCGCGGTGCAGATGGTTGGGCGTGCAGACGTGCACCACCTGGACCTGTGGATCGGCGACCACCTCTTCGATGTCCCGATAGGCACGCGGCACGCCCCATGTCTGCGCCACGTCGCGTGCGCGCTGCGGTGACGAGGCGGCCACGCCCCGGATCTCCGCACCGGCCAGCAGCGCCGCGCGATGGTGTACGGCGCCGATCATGCCGGTGCCGACGATGGCAATTCCAAGCTTGGGCATCGGGTGCGGTCCTCAGGGGGTGGACGGTGCGGCCGCAACCACCGGCCGGTCGCGGAACAACAACAGGAAGGCGATCAGCACGACCAGCGCGACGCCCGCCGGGAACAGCCAGATCTGCTGCCAGTCCGGGCCAGCTGCCGAGGTGTAGTGCTCCACCACCGCGCCGGACAGGAACGTGCCGATCAACATGCCCACGCCGTACGTGGCCAGGGTGATGAACCCCTGCGCGCTGCTGCGCGCGGCGGGGCCGGCATGCGCATCGGTGTAGATCTGGCCGGTGACGAAGAAGAAGTCGTAGCAGATGCCGTGCAGCACGATGCCGATCACCAGCAGGGAGAAGCCGCTGCCTGCATCGCCGAAGGCGAACATCGCATAGCGCACTACCCACGCCGCCATGCCCACCGCCAGCATCGTCTTCACTCCCAGCCGCACGAACAGCAACGGCATGGCCAGCATCAGCAGCACTTCGGAGACCTGGCCCAGCGATTGCAGGCCGGCCGCGCCGCGCACGCCCAGATCGTTGAGGTACGGGTTGGTGAAGTTGTAGTAGAACGCCAGCGGGATGCAGATGGCGATGGAGGCAAGGAAGAACACCAGGTAGGAGCGCGACTTCAGAAGTCGCAGCGAATCCAGCCCCAGGATCTGTCCCAGCCCGGCGTCGCGCTGTTGCGCCAGCGGCGGCGTGTGCGGCAGCGTGAACGCATACAGGCCCAGCGCCAGCGACGCCATCGCCGCCATCCGGAACGTCAGCTCGAGCCGATGCGCCTGTTCCCAGCCCAGCCAGCCGATCAGCACGCCCGCCACGATCCAGCCGACGCTGCCGGCCACCCGCACGAGCGGAAACTGCTTTTCCGGCGACTGCATGTGCCGCATCGCCACACTGTTGGCCAGCGCCAGCGTTGGCATGAACAGCAGCATGTATCCCATGACATAGACGGAGAAGGTGCTGAAGTCCGTCGCCGTGGACGCCAGCCACATCAGCGCCGCGCCAGCGAGGTGGAGCACCGCGAGGATGCGCTGCGCTGCGAAGTAGCGATCCGCGATCAGGCCGACCAGGAAGGGCGCGACGATGGCGCCGATCGATTGGCTGAGGAACGCCGTCGCGACCTGGCTCGCGCTGGCCTGCAACGGCCCCTGCACCAGATAGGTCCCCAGGGTGACGAACCATGCCCCCCAGATGAAGAACTGCAGAAACATCATCGCGCCCAAGCGCGACATGGTGTGCGTCATGGTTTGCCCTCCCAGGCAGTGATGGCTCAGATCCCCAGCATGCGGCGCAGTGATCCAGAATCGGTGCCGCTGTCGGCAAAGTCGTCGAAGGCGCGCTCGGTCACGCGGATGATGTGGTCGCGGATAAACGCGGCGCCCTCGCGCGCGCCGTCTTCCGGGTGTTTCAGGCAGCACTCCCACTCCAGCACTGCCCAGCCGGGGAAGTCGTACTGCGCGAATTTCGAGAAGATCGCCTTGAAGTCGATCTGCCCATCGCCGAGCGAGCGGAACCGGCCCGGACGATCTATCCAGTCCTGGTAACCGCCATACACGCCACTGCGCGCGCTGGCGTGATACTCCGCGTCCTTGACGTGGAAGATGCCGATGCGCGCGTGGTAGCGGTCGATGAAACCCAGGTAGTCCATCTGCTGCAGCAGCAGATGGCTGGGGTCGTACAGGATCTTTGCGCGGGGGTGATGGTCCACCACATCGAGGAAGCGCTCGAACGTCGCGCCGTCATGCAGGTCCTCGCCCGGATGGATCTCGAAACACAGGTCCACGCCGCACGTGTCGAACGCATCCAGGATGGGGCGCCAGCGGCGGCCGAGTTCGGCGAAGGCTTCGTCCACCAACCCCGGCGGTCGTTGCGGCCAGGGATAGAAGTAGGGCCAGGCCAGCGCGCCGGAGAACGTGGCGTGCGCGGTCAGCCCCAGGCGCTGGCTGGCCTTGGCGGCCAGCAGCAGCTGCTCCACCGCCCAGGCCTGGCGGGCCGCGGGATCACCGCGTTTGTCCGGTGGCGCGAATCCGTCGAACAGACTGTCATAGGCCGGATGGACCGCAACGAGCTGCCCCTGCAGGTGGGTGGACAGCTCGGTGATCTGCAGGCCATGCCCGGCCAGCATGCCGGCGACATCGTCGCAGTAAGCCTGGCTGCGCGCCGCCTCGGCCAGATCGAACAGGTGGGGCGCGCTGGTCGGCACTTGTACGCCAGAATAGCCCAGCCCCGCGGCCCAGCCGGCCAGCGTGTCCAGCCGATCAAAAGGAGGTGTGTCGCCGATGAACTGCGCCAGGAACAGCGCTGGACCCTTGAGCGTTTTCAAGAGGATTCGCCCTCGATGCAATCGATTGCATTATCCTAGCAGGGGCATTCGAAAGACCCGTTGTGCACTGCACAGCGGAAGGAAGAGGTAACCCCCATGGCCACCATCTACGACATTGCAAAGCACGTCGGCGTCTCGGCCGGCACGGTGTCACGGGCGCTGTCCCGGCCGGAGAAAGTGCTGCCGGCCACGCGCGCGCGCATCGAGCAGGCGGCCGCCGCGCTGGGCTATGTCCCCAACACGGTTGCCCGGACACTCAAGACCCAGCGCAGCGGCAAGATCCTGGTCACCGTGCCGGACATCGCCAACCCGTTCTTCGCCCAGATCCTGCAGGGCGCGGAGGACGCGGCGCAGGCCGTTGGTTACGCCGTCCTGCTGGGCGATACCCAGAACCTGCCCGAGCGCGAGGAACGCTACGCGCAGATGCTCCGGCGCAACGAGGCTGACGGCCTGATCGTGCTGGGGCATCGCCTCCCGCCTACGGCACGTGACATCGTCCAGCAGCAGGGCATTGCCGCGCCGGTGGTCAACGGTTGCGAATTCGATCCCGCGCTGGGCATCCCCAGCGTCCACATCGACAACGCGGCCGCCGCGCGCGCCGTGATGGAACACCTGTACGGGCTGGGGCACGAGCGGATCGCCGTGGTCGGTGGGCCGCGCGACAATCCTCTGCACCAGCAACGACTGGAAGGCGTCCGGACCGCTGCCAAGGCGCGTGGCCGCCTGCGCCAGTTGAGCGTCGTGCCGGGCAACTTCACCATCGAATCTGGGCACGCGGCCGGGATGTCGCTGTTGGCGCGCGCGCCCGTGCCGACGGCGGTGTTCTGTTTCAGCGACCAGATGGCGCTGGGCGTCCTGGCGGCCTGCCGGGATCTGGGCATCCGGGTGCCGGGTGATCTGTCCGTCGTCGGCTTCGACGACCTGGCATCGTCGTGTTACCTCACGCCTCCGCTGACGACCATCAGGCAACCGATGCGGGAGATCGGTGCCCGCGCGGTCAACCTGCTGCTCGCCATCATCGAACGTGTCGATGTGCCGCTTCAGCAGACGCTGGATTTCAGTTTGATGGTGCGGGGCTCGACTGCAGCGCCCACACCGCATCCACTACCATGGGCCACCCGTCAGGATGCGCCCGCATGTCCATAGTGATCCCCGCGTTGCCCAAGCCGCCCACCGCCCGCATCGCCGCCTGGTTGCTGATGCTGCTGGGCATGTGGCTGACCTTGAAACTCGGGCTGGTGGTGACCCTGCTGTCGGGCCTGCTGGTGTTCCACCTGACCCACCTGCTGGCCTCCACCGTCGAAGGCAAGTTGCCGCCCGGGCGCGCACGGGCCTATTCGGTGATCGTCCTGTCGGCGCTGATCATAGGCGCGTTGACCCTGGCGGCGATCGGCATCGCCTCGTTTTTCCGCAACGAGACCGGTGGACCGGATGCGCTGTTGATGCGCCTGATGGACATCCTCAACACGTCCCGCCACCAGGTGCCGGACCTGCTGCAGCCCTATATCCCGGAAGACCTGCAGGCGCTGCGCACGGCCATGAACGACTGGGCGGCGACGCACCGCCAGCAGCTCGGCATCGCGGGTACCTCGGCGGTGCAGATCAGCGTGCGGATCCTGATCGGCATGGTGCTGGGGGCGATGATCGCGCTCTACGACGAGTTGCCCTTGCCCAAGATGGGGCCGCTGGCACAGGAGCTGATCGGCCGCACCAGCCGCATGGCCACGGCCTTCCGGCAGGTCGTGTTCGCACAGGTGAAGATCTCCCTGCTCAACACGCTGTTCACCGCCGTCTTCCTGCTCGGGGTACTGCCGCTGTTCGGTGTGCATCTGCCGCTGGCGAAAACCCTCGTACTGATCACCTTCCTCGCCGGTCTGCTGCCGGTGGTGGGCAACATCATCTCCAATACCGTCATCACCATCGTCGCGCTGTCGGTGTCGTTCTACGTGGCCGTGGTCGCGCTGCTGTACCTGGTGGTCATCCACAAGCTGGAGTACTTCCTCAACGCGCGCATCGTCGGGGGCGAGATCCAGGCACGTGCGTGGGAACTGCTGCTGGCGATGCTGGTGATGGAAGCCGCGTTTGGGCTGCCGGGACTGGTCGCGGCCCCGGTGTTCTATGCCTATATCAAGCGCGAACTGCTGGATCAGCGCTGGATCTGAGGGCTAGGCTGCCCTACAGCTTCAGGTTCAACGATACATACGCCGAGCGCCCCGGTGCGGGCGAGAACATCGGCTGGTCAGCACCGCCCCAGAAGAAGTTGTCGTACCACGCATACGCGTAATCACGGCCGGTCAGGTTCTTCACCTGCACGTCCACGCTCAGCCGCTCGGACAGCCGATACGACGCGCTGGCATCGAGCACCGCGAAGGCACCGAACTTGCCCTGCGTGTTGCGCTCTTCAATGTAGTAGTCACCCTGCATCCGGCCCTGCAGGCCGAAGGCCCAGCGCTCGTTGGTACGGTAGTCCACGCCGATGTTGCTGATGTAGCGCGGTGTGGCGATGACTTCGTTACCGGCCAGGGCGGTACCGTCGGTAGTGAAGGCGCTGACCACCTTGGCATGCTGGATGGCGTGTGAGCCCCACAGCGTCCACTGCTCGCCCAGGCGCGTGGTGACTTGCAGGTCGACGCCTTCGCGACGGGTCTGGCCCAGGCCGACCGAGGTGCCGGTGGCCGGCATGTTGGCGACCTCGTCGGTTGCATCCTGGCGCCACACCGCGATGCGCGCGTCGGTGCCGACGGCCGGGGTGAACTTGATGCCCACCTCCTTGCCGGTATTGATCGAGGGCCGGAACGTGTCCTGGCCGGCGGTGAGGTAGGCCGGTGCGGTGGAGCCGGTCAGTACCTGGAATGTTCTGCCCCAGTTGGCATAGACGTTCAAGGCCGGGGTGATCGCATAGACCACGCTCAGCTTGGGCTGCTCGATCGTGCCGTAGTGCTGCAGCGGGGCGGTGATGCCACCGGGCAGGCGGGTGCTGCCGGAGAAGCGGTCGACGCGGTAGGCGGGCACGATCTTCAGGGCAGGGGTGGGCTGATACACGGCCTGCACGTAAGCACCGTGGTTGTCCAGGGAATAGCGGTCGTCGTTCTGGATCCGCGCCGGGGTCGAGAAGTCGGTCGGGATGGCGTGGTTGTAGCGCAGGCGGCGATAGGTGTTGTCCTGGTGCTCGGCGTTGAGACCGCCTTCGACCGTCAGCGCAGGCGTGGCCGCCCAGGTCAGCGTACTGAGCAGGCCGGTCTGTTTCTCATCCCACTGGCGGCGCTGGCGCGGCGCGTTGCCGGGCACGTAGCCGGTGAAGGTGACCTGCCGATCGTCCTCGTAGCGGTTGTAGTACAGCTTGTTGCTGACATGCACGGTGTCGCTCAGCTGCAGGTCCAGATGGGTGCTGAGGTGGCGCATGTCGCGGTCGTCGAGATCGTTGGCATTCTTGAGCGCGGATCCGCGGCGGTCAGTGGCCAACTCTTCAGCCGTCATGAAGCCGGGCTCGTCCGCCTCGTGGTGGTACACCCGTGCGATCAGGCCGATGGTGAACAGGTCCTCGTCGCCGCTGTAGAACCACTTGCCGCCGAGCGAGTACTTTTTCGAGCGGTCATGATCGCGGTAGCCATCGGAGGCCTGTGACGCCAGGAAGTAGTTCTGGGCGACACCGTGCGCTTCGCGACCGATCGCGACCTGCGCTTCGCGGGTGTTGTAGCTGCCGTAGGTGAGCCGCGCATCGGTGTAGTTGCCACCCTGGCGGGTGCCGAGGTTGATGTTGCCGCCAATGTTGTGCAGGCCGTAGCGGGGATCGTTGGTCCCGCGCACGACTTCGATGTAGTCGATGTCCAGCGGGAACACCATGTCGATGAAGCGCTGGTTGCCGCTGTTGACGTTGCTGGGGATGCCGTCGATCAGGATCTTGATGCCGTTGAGGTAGCCCTCGCCGTTGAACGCGCGGAAGGTGGCCTTGCCGGACTCCGCGCCCTGGCGGGTTTCGGTGAGCTGCATGCCCGGCATCTGGCCGAGCAGCTCCCAGCTGTTGGACACATTCTTCTCATGCACCTGGTCGCCGCCCAGCACATCCACCGAGGTCAGCACGCGGCTGGCGGCCAAGGGGCGGTGTGAGCCTTCGCGCACGTGCACGCTGCCCAGGGTGATCGCAGCATCGCCGGATTGTGCGCGTGCTTCGCCTGCGCACAGGGTCGCCAATACGGCGGACACCATTGCCTTGGTTCTCATCGGGTCGTGCCTTTCCGGGCGTGTGGTTAAAAAGAAATAATATAACATTGCATTCGGTGCGGTCATCCGTCCTCTGACGGCCGCGCAGAGCAATGCGGGGGCCTGACGGATCCTCCCTGGCCAGGCTGCGGAAAAGGCCTGCGCTTCAGCAGGCCACAATCGTGGGGTGTCAGTGCGGCGCGGCGCCGCTCAGCGTGCTCGCGTTCTGGAACACCCATTGGCGTGACATGGTCTCCCAACGGTAATGCCGCAGCTTCAGCGCGGCGATCGGCTGCGCCGTAGCGATCTCAAGCCGTAGCGGCAGGCGATCCTGCTCCCAGCTCAGCGGTCGCTCGCGGCCTTCCCGCGTGCCAGTGCCGGCGGTGCGTCCGGCCATCTGCGTTGCGGCAGCGATCGGGCGGCCGGCCGCGTCCACCGGTACGGCTGTCGTCCAGACACCGCGGGTCTGTGCGGGCGGCGGGAGGTCCTGCAACACGGTGACGCGCTGGGGCGAGGTCCAGACGATCCGCGCCTGGGGATTGCGCTGCGACGATTGCCCTTGGGCAAGTGACTCACTGCCGTCCCACTGGTAAGTCTCCACATCGACCGTCGCCCGGAGGCTGTCGAGTGCCTCCAGTTGCGCCGCGCGCGTATCCAGCGGCAGCCGCAGTGGAAACGCCAGGTCGCTTTCGCCGATCTGGTAGCTCTCCATCAGCATCCAAAGGTGTGGCACCGGGACCGCCCGCAAGTGGGGAAGCGCACGACCGGCATGGTCGAGCAGTTCAACCTCGCGCATCCGCGCGGAGACCACCAGGGGTGGTGCGGTGGGGGTGTTGCCGGAGATGTCACGCGCGGCGCGCATCTCACCTCCCAGGCGGAGCAGAGGGCGCGATGTGCGGGCATCAGGCCTGAGACCGAACAGCAGGCTCTTCTCGATGCGAGGCAGCGCGGCCGCATCGAGCATCCAGGGCTCCAGCGTGCCATCTTCCTGCGAATCCACGACGTAATCTGCCGGATCGCGCGATGGAGCAGAGAAGGGAGGGCGCCGCAGCGCCTCATCGGTGGCGTCATGCGCCGACGCGCCGTCCTCATCCGAGAGCACGTCCGGCGTGGCGATCTCGGCAAGGTTCGCCAGGTGCATACGGTGCGTGGTGGCCGGCGTGCCGTTCTTGCCGGCGGCCACGTGGAATTCGAAGCGCGCTTCCAACGGCATGCCGTCGGCACGGCGCAACGCCTGGCGGCCGGTACCGCGCAAGGTGTCGCCCTCCACGGTGGTGTCCAGCACCACGGCATCGGCGGTCACCGCACGGACCTGCATGCGCCACACGATCGCGCCCAGACCCTGCGTGGCATCGTGCTGCACGAGGTGCTGGCCCACCGTAAGCGCCGCGGGCAGACGCCGGGGGCGCAGGCCGAGCGCCTGCTCCGACGAGGTCAGCACCTGCGCCAGGTAGGGCTGACGGGCAGTGAGTGCCTGCCATGCCTGTGGCGCCAGTGAACGCACCTCGGTGACACGGCCCTGGTCGTCCAGATGCATGTCGATGCCGGCGGCCATGACCTCGAGCAGCGCCTGCGCATCGGGCGTATCCGGATCCAGCGCCAGCGTGCTGCGGCCGACGCCGCTGCCGGTCGGCGCGGACCACAGCAGGCGCGTGCGAAGACCGTGGCCGGGCGCCAGGGTCACACCGGTCAACATGCGTTTGCGCAGCGCGGGGGTCGCGCTGTCGGCCGCGCTGACCTGTTGGCTGATGAAATAGACCGCTTCGGCAGGCGGGGCAGCGGCAGCGGACGCACCGTTGAAGAAGAGAATGCCCAGCAACGGGCCGCGCAGTGACGCCATCCTTGTAGTCCTTGTCCTGGGAGTGCCGGCGTGCACCCGCAGGATCGGACAGCGTGCAGGTGCAGCGTATCGACGGCGGGTACAACGGACGACAGTTTCCCACACCCACCGGCGCGGCCGACACTGCACCCGCCTGCCCGGCGCTGCCTGAATCATCCCGAACGCCTGCACTGGAATGCGCGGCCTGAATCAGGAACGATGGCAGTGTTTGTCCCCCCACGTTTCCAGGATGTGCCTGTGCTGAGTGTGATCGGCTGTTTGCTTGCGTTGTATCTGGTGTGGCGCGTGATCTGGCCGCTGCGGCTGTCGCGTCCGGTGCGGATCGTACTGGGCCTGCTGGTGGTCGCACTGGCGCTGCACCACCGGATCGTGGCCCAGTTCGCCGGGACCATGGCCTCGCCCGAGATTCCCAAAGCGGTGATCGCGGTGCTTGCGACCGGGTTCACCACGCTGCTGATCAGTGCGGTGTTCGTGCTGGTGCTGGATGCGCTGCTGCTGATCGCGCGACTGGTCCGGGCGCAGCGCGTGCTGCCGATGCTGCGTGCGCCGTGGCTGCGCCCTGCAGCGGGCACATTGGCGTTGCTGCTGTCCGCCTACGGTATCTGGCAGGGCATGGCGGTCCCCAAGCCGCGCCAGATCGAGGTGGCCATCGACGGGCTGCCGGCCGCGTTTGACGGCTACCGGGTGCTGCAGCTCACCGACATCCATGCCAGCCGCCTGCTCACCGGTGCCTGGGTGGAGAAGGTGGTCACCCAGAGCAATGCCCTGCATCCGGATCTGGTGGTGATCACCGGGGATCTGATCGACGGCAGCGTCAGCGCCCGCGCCAACGACTTCGCGCCGCTGGCCAGGCTGCGCGCACCCGATGGCATCATCGCGATCACCGGCAATCATGAGTACTACGCGCAGTACGCCGAGTGGATGCAGGCCTTTCGCGGGCAGGGCATGCAGGTGCTGGAGAATACCCACACGCAGGTCCAGCGTGACGGTGCGACGTTGACCATCGCCGGTGTCACCGATCCGGTGGCTGCGCGCTACGGCCTTCCCATGCCGGACCTGACCGCCGCACTGGCCGGCGCGGACCCGCAGGCGCCGGTGATCCTGCTCGACCATCGTCCGGTGGAGGCACGCGCGAATGCCGCGAAGGGCGTCGCGCTGCAGCTCTCCGGCCACACCCACGGCGGCCACATCATCGGTATGAATCAGTTGGTCAAGCGCGCCAACGGCGGCTTCGTGTCCGGGCGCTACGAGGTGGATGGCATGACCTTGTATGTCAGCAACGGTGCCGGGCTGTGGCCGGGCTTCGCAGCACGTATCGGCGTGCCGTCGGAGATCACGCTGATTACGCTTCGGTCGCGCTGATGGTGTGTGGATGCGTGCCCGATGAGGATCACCTCATGTGAAATTTCCGCCAGTGGGTGTGCACGCCTCGGTCACCGGGCTGCGCGGAGGCTGGGCGCACGAGCCCTGACCTGCGGAGATGCCATGACCACCCTGACCCTGCCCGAATTGGCCAAGAAGATGGCCGGCATAGATTTCGCGATGCTGCAGACCCACACCGCCAGCGGCGAGATCGCCGGCCGGCCGATGAGCAACAACGGCGATGTCGATTACGACGGTGACAGCTACTTCTTCGCCTTCGACAGCGCGGATATGGTGGCCGAGATCGAGCGCGACCCGAAAGTGGCGCTGTCCTTCACCGGCAGCAAATCGCTGCTGGGCAAGCCGCCGCTGTTCGTGGCGGTGGAAGGCCACGCCACGCTCAGCCGCGACCGCGCGACCCTGCAGGCGCATTGGGTCCCTGACCTGGAGCGCTGGTTCAAGCAGGGCGTGGATACGCCCGGCATCGTGCTGATCCAGGTCAACGCGACCCGCATCCACTACTGGTCGGGCGAGGATGACGGCGAGATCCGCCTGTAAGCGATGCCTGCCCCGTCGATCAAGATCGGCTGCGCAGGCTGGTCGATTCCCGGCCGTCATGCCGCATTGACCGGAGAGGGCGAGAGCATGCTCGCGCGCTACGCAACGCGTTTCCCGGTGGTGGAGATCAACTCGTCCTTCTACCGGCCGCACCAGCAGCGCACGTATGAAAGGTGGGCGGCAAGCGTGCCGGCTGCGTTCCGCTTCTCGGTGAAGCTGCCCAAAGCCATCTCGCACGAGGCGGCGCTGCGCGGTTGCGGTCCGGCGCTGGACCGCTTCCTAGAGGAAACTGCCGGCCTGGGCCGCACGCTCGGCGGGCTGTTGCTGCAGCTTCCGCCGAGCCATGCCTTCGATGCGCGGGTTGCGGCCGGCTTCTTCGGCACGCTGCGCCGTCGCACCGATGTGCGCGTGGTCTGCGAGCCACGGCACGCCAGCTGGTTCGGGCCGCAGGCCGACGCGCTGCTGCAGCGCCATGCGATCGGGCGTGTCGGTGCCGATCCTGCGCGGGTTCCCGAGGCTGCGCAGCCAGGCGGTGACGCCCGATGGCGTTACTGGCGATGGCATGGCGCGCCCCGCATGTACTACAGCGCGTATGACGATGCGGCGCTGCATGCAGTGGCGAGAACGGTTGCTGCGCGGACAGCCGGTGCGCGCTGGGTGATCTTCGACAACACTGCCCATGGGTTCGCCATCGCCAATGCGGCCCGGCTGCAGGACATCCTGAGCGGCGCCGCTCTCCAGGAGCCCGGAGATGCCTGAAGGTCCCTCCATCGTCATCCTGCGCGAGGCCGCTGCCAAGTTCCGCGGCAAGACCGTGCGCCTGGCCACCGGCAACAGCTCGCTCGACCTCACCCGGATGGAGGGCCGCCGCGTGGTCGCGCTGCGCAGCTGGGGCAAGCACTTCCTGATCGAGTTTCGCGGCTTCAGCCTGCGCGTGCACATGCTGTTGTTCGGCAGCTACCGCATCGATGAGCGCAAGCCGTCGCCACCGCGGGTGTCGCTGCAGTTCGACAACGGCGAGCTCAACCTCTATGCCTCGTCGGTGAAGTACATCGAAGGCGCGCTGGAGGACACCTACGACTGGCGCGGGGATGTGATGGACCCGGCCTGGGATCCCGGGCTGGCGCGCAGGAAGCTCAAGCAGCAGCCGGAAACGTTGATCTGCGACGCGCTGCTGGACCAGGATATCTTTGCCGGCGTGGGCAACATCATCAAGAACGAGGTGCTGTTCCGCACCCACGTGCATCCCGAATCCACGGTCGGCGCGCTGCCATCGCGCAAGTTGGGCGAGATCATCAAACAGGCGCGGCAGTACAGTTTCGATTTCCTGGACTGGAAGCGGCAGTTCGTATTGCGCCAGCATTGGCTCGTGCATACCAAGCGCACCTGTCCCCACTGCGGCGGGCCGATCAGCAAGACCTACCCGGGCACTACCCGGCGGCGGGCGTTCTTCTGCCCGGTGTGTCAGGTGCGCTACGGCGCCGCGCCTGCCGGGCGCAAAGCCGCGCCGAACGCACGCAAGGCCGCCCCGAGGCGTTCAGCCAGGTCCTCGCCCATGGCGTAGGATGGGGGCAACACGCACGTACGCGCGTCCTGCGCGATCGACACCTGATCGCCTTCGCTCCTTTCTCAGAGCCCTTCATGCCGCCAGCGGAATGAAGGCTCCCGTGTCCCACGGAGCGCTCATGCCGGGCTATACCACCCGCTTTCTCACCATCCCGGTCGGCGGGCACGACTTCCGTATCCGCGCGCTGAGCGATCTGCAGCAGTTTTCCGATCCCACCGGACGCGCCCAGCGGGCCGGCATCCACTCGTCGTTGTGGAGCCTGTTCGGTCAGATCTGGTCGGCCGGCCGCGCGCTGGCCGATACCATGAGCCACGTCGACGTGACCGGTAAGCGGATCCTGGAGCTGGGCTGCGGGCTGGGCCTGTCCAGCCTGGTGCTGGCCCATCGCGGCGCGGATGTCGTGGCGACCGACCACCACCCATTGGCCGAATCCTTCCTGGCCTACAACGCCGGCCTCAACGATCTGCCCGCGGTGACTTACCGCGACCTGCCCTGGGAAGTCCCCGATGGCTCGCTGGGGCGATTCGACCTGATCATCGGCAGCGACATCCTCTACGAACGGGGGCATGCCCATCAGATCGCGGCGATGATGCAGCGGCATGCCAAACCGGACGCGGAGCTGCTGATCACCGATCCCGGCCGCGGCAACGTGGGCTCGTTCTCGCGTGGCATGGCCCTGCAGGGCTTTGATGTGACCGAGGAACTGGGATTGTTCGAGGATGAAGGCAATGCGCCGGGTAACGGCCGCCTGCTGAGCTATCGGCGGGGTGCGGTGCGGCCGGCGGCCGTGGCCTGAGCAGTCTGCTGTGACGCGGCGTGCAGATCGACTGGCGTAGGCTGTCGCCGTCCAGATGCGGCCCAGGCGGCCGGGAGTTCCTCGATGCGATCTCGTCCCCTGCCGCGCCGCGAAGGCCTGCGTGTTTTCAGGATGCACGCTTGAGTACGGCTGCCACCGCGCCCACCGCCCGCCCGCAGACGCGCTCGATGATCATCGCCGGCCTCTCCACCGTGGTGGAGTGGTACGACTTCACCCTTTACCTGTATCTGGCCACGGTGCTGTCGCGCGTGTTCTTCGGCGGCGGCGAGAATGCGCTGCTGGCCACCCTGGCCGGGTTTGCGGTGTCGTATCTGATGCGCCCCTTGGGTGCACTGGTCTTCGGCCACCTCGGCGACCGTTTCGGGCGGCGCTACATGCTGCTGGCCTCGATGTTGCTCATGACCGTGGCGATGCTCGCCACCGCGCTGCTGCCCACCTTCGAAAGCATTGGCGCGACCGCCGGTGTGCTGCTGTTGCTGCTGCGCTGCCTGATGGCGTTCTCCGTGGGCGGCGAGTACACGGGCGTGGTCGCCTATCTGCTGGAAACCGCACCCGTGCGCAGGCGCGGGCTGGTGACCTCGTTGGCCTCGGCCGCGAGCGAGGTGGGGGCCCTGCTGGCGGTGGCATTGTCGGCACTGACCGTCGCGCTGCTGAGCACGGCGCAGCTGGATGGCTGGGGCTGGCGGATTCCGTTCTTCGTCGGGGCGGCGCTGGCCGGTGCGATCCTGCTGGCACGTTCGACCATGCACGAGTCGCCCGAGTTCGAGCGGCAGCAGGCCGAGGGCACCGTGCCGACGTCGCCGATCCGCGATAGTTGGCGGCACCACAAGCCCGCGATTGCGCGCACGTTTGCGATCTCCGCACTGGGCTCGATCACCTATTACGTCGGAATCACCTATGTGCCCGCGTTCCTCGGTTCGGTGGGGCAGGTGAGTGAATCGGAGGCGTTGTGGCTGTCCACGGTCGCGGCGGTGGCGGTGATCGTGGTGACGCCGCTGGCGGGTGCGCTGTCGGACCGGGTCGGGCGCCGCCCGGTGTTGATCGCGCTGGCCGCGCTGTCGGCGCTGCTGCCGTTGACGATGTTCTCGGTGATGGCCGGCGGCAGCACCGTGGCGATCGGTCTGGCGGCGGTGGTGCTGGCGTGTCTGGCCGGTGGGGTGAGTGCGGTGGCGGCCCCGGCCACGGCCGAGCAGTTCCCCGGCGAAGGGCGCCTCAGCGGGCTGGCACTGGGCGTCACCATGGCCACGGCGTTCTTCGGTGGCGCGACGCCGTTGCTGGCCGAACTGCTGGTGCGGCATACCGGTTGGTCGTCGGCCCCCGGGGCGATGATCGCCGTGGTGGCGGTAGTGGTGCTGCCGGTGATGTGGACGCTGCGCGAGACGCGACCCAGGTAGTGCCGGCCGCTGGCCGGCTCCACGCAATGCCGGGTCTTCGAGGAGCCGGCCAGCGGCCGGCACTACCGGTATACGGTGGGTTGCACAAAACAGAACAGGCCGCCCGAAGGCGACCCGTTCGTTCAACACAGCGATGTCGTCGGGCCTCAGTACTTCCAGCGCAGGCTCACCGCAACAAGGCGCGGCTCGCCGTAGTTGTTGTAGTCCAGGTTGGCCCAGTAGGTCTTGTCCAGCGCGTTGCGCACGCTCAAGGTCGCCGTCCAGCTGTCGCTGATGCGGTAGTTGGCGTTGAACTGCACCAGCGCATACGCCGGCTGGTTCACCGTCACCGTGCCGCCGAGCGGATAGGGGATGTTGTAGCCCTGCACCTTGCTCTGCCACTGCACGCCCGCACCCACGCTCAGGCGCTCCAGCGCGCCGCGCAGCCGCACCTGGGTGTTGAGCTGCAGCAGATCTTCGGCCGGGTTGGCATACAGCAGATCGGTAGCCGCGCGGGTCACCTTGACGTGGGTGAAGCCGGCATTGACGGTCCAGCCCGGCAGGATCTCGCCGTTGACGTCCACTTCCCAGCCGCGTGCCTTGGTGCCATTGATGCCGATGTAGGCCGAGCTGCCATCGCTGAGCGAGCGCTCCGGCACGCTCGTGTCGAGCACCGCGTAGTTGTCCTGCTTGGCCTCGAACACCGCGGCATTGGCGGTCAGGCGGCCGTCGAACCACTGCGACTTGATGCCCGCTTCCAGATTCGAACCTTCCACCGGCGCCAGCAGGTTTTCGTTGCGGTCCTTGAAGTTCTGCGGGTTGAAGATTTCGGTGTAGCTCGCGTACGCCGCCACCTGCGGAGTAATGTCGTATACCAGGCCTACATAGGGCGTGACTTCATCGGTCACTTTGTACGCGCCGCTCGTACCGGTATACGCACCGGCCGCGTTGTAGGAGCGGGACAGCGTTTCCCAGCGGCTCAGGCGCGCACCGGCGATCAGCGCCAGTGGATCGGCCAGGCGCAGGCGGGTAGCGACGTAGACGCCGCTCTGCGTGGTCTTGGCGACGCGGCGTGCGCCGGTACGTGCGTAGGTCACTTCGGAGATGTCGCCATCCCAGGCGCGGATATCCGGGATGTAGTAGCAGCGCTCGGTCCCGCAACGTGCCCAGTCGGTGGGATAGCGCAGCGCGATGGTGTTGGTGGTGCCTTCCAGATCCGCCCACTGCCCGCCTACGGTCAGGTCGTGCTCGCGGCCGAACAGGGAGAACGTGCCGCTCAGGTAGGCATCCACGTTGCGGCGGGTGTCTTCGGAATCGCCGGCGGCGGTGCGCAGGAAGATGCCCGCACCGGTGGCCGGATCCGGGTAGCCACTGCCGTACACGCGCACGTTCTGCACGTTGCCCTGGGTGTAGGCGGTGTTGATCTTCAGCAGCCAGTTCTCACCGAAGCGCTGTTCCAGGTTCGCGAACGTGGTGCTGGTCTCGCGCTGCCAGTAGCTCCACTTCGGCGCCACGTTGGTCGAGCGCGGCAGATGCGCGAAGTCGCCCTGGCTGTTGAAGAACGGCACCGTGCCCCAGGTCGAACCGACCGGATTGTTGTCCTGGGTCTGGTAGCCCACGGTCAGCGTGGTGCTGTCGGTCAGGTCGCCTTCCAGCACGGCCATGCCGGCCATCTTGTTCTCGTGGTACCGGTCGTAATACAGATCACGGTCGGTGTAGGCGGCGACCACGCGGCTGCGGAAACGGCCGTCAGCGGTCAGCGGCGCGGTCACGTCGGCTTCCATGCGCTGGTAGTCCCAGCTGCCGGCGCTCACCGCGAAGGAGGCATCGAATTCCTTGCCCGGGCGCTTGCGCAGCAGGTTGACCGTGGCCGATGGCACACCGGCGCCGCTCAGCAGGCCGTTGGCGCCGCGGATCACTTCGACGCGATCGTAGAAGGCGGTGTCGTATTCCTGGTTGGTCGAGCCGCTGTAGGTGGGGATGCCGTCCACCTGGAAATCGGTGATGGCGAAGCCGCGTGCGTAGTACAACGGACGCTGGGTGTCGTAGAAGGAGACGCTGACGCCGGTGACGTTGCGCATCACATCGTTGATGCTGAACAGCGATTCGTCCTGCAGGCGCTGCAGGCCGATCGAGGTAGCCGACTGCGGGGTTTCCTGCAGGCTGATCGGCAGCCGCGTGGTGCTCGACGGCATCGCCCGCGCACCGACCACGCTGACCTTGTCCAGGGTCTTGGCATCGGCATTGCTGCTGGCGTCTGCCGGCGCATCGGCGAAGGCCTGCGGCGCGGTCAGCATCAACACGGAAAGCAGGGCCAGGCCCAGCGGGGCACGGCGGGGGAGGCGAAGCGAAGCAGCGCAGGCGTACATGCGGGTCTCGTGATGATCTGGAGGACATGGCCGGGCCCCAAGCCCGGCGGGGTGCAAATGTAAAGCGTTCGCATTCGCTTTACAAATCCTGAACATTCAGGCTTTCCAGGCCCCCAGAACGCAACCGGCCACCGCGAGGGTGGCCGGAGGGAACACCGTGGCAGGGGCTCTCAGGCCCTTGCCGGTGCAGGCTTACAGCGCCTGCAGTTCTTCGTTGGCGTTGCGCTTGGCCTCGGCCGGCTTGGCGGCCGGCGGCGGGGTCAGCATCACCGCGGGGCTGGTCTCGACCGGCACATCCAGGTACGGCAGCTTCAGGGTCTCGCTGGTCAGGCGGCGGATCTCATTGGTCAGCGCCGGGCTGTCGTTGAGCTTGCGGCCATACGACGGGACGATCTGCCTCAGGCGCGCTTCCCAGCCCGCCGCCATCTGCTCCGGGAAGGCTTTCTTGAGCAGGTCCAGCATGATCGGCGGCGAGGTGGAGGCACCCGGCGAGGCGCCAAGCAGGGCGGCCAGGGTGTGGTCCTGGTCGGTCACGATCTCGGTACCGAACTGCAGGATCGAGCCCTTTTCCGGGTCCTTCTTGATGATCTGCACGCGCTGGCCGGCGGTGACCAGCTTCCAGTCCTCGCGCTTGGCGTGGGGGAAGTACTTGACCAGCTCGGCCTGGCGGTCGTCATCGTTCAGACGCGCCTGGCCCATCAGGTACTTCACCAGGTCCAGGTTCTCCAGGCCCACGTCGATCATGCCGGCCACGTTGTTGTGGTTGACCGAGGAATACAGGTCGAACCAGGAGCCATGCTTGAGGAACTTGGTGCTGTACAGCGCGAACGGCCCGAACAGCACCACCGGCTTGCCATCCAGCTTGCGCGCATCCAGATGCGGCACCGACATCGGCGGCGAGCCGGTTTCGGCCATGCCGTAGGCTTTGACCGAATGCCGGTTGGCGATCGCCGGGTCCTGGAACGCCAGGAACTGGCCACCGACCGGGAAGCCGGCGTAGTTCTTCGATTCCGGAATGCCCGACAGCTGCAGCAGCTTGAGCGCGGCGCCACCGGCACCGATGAACACGAAGCGCGACTTGACCGTGGTCTCGTTGTCGGACTTCAGGTCCTTGACGGTCACGTTCCAGCTTTTGTCATCGTTCTGGCGCAGGGCACGCACTTCATGGTTGAGATGCAGTTTGAAGTTCGGGCTGCGTTCCAGGCCAGCGGTCAGCTGGCGGGTGATCACACCGAAGTTCACGTCGGTGCCCAGCGGCATCCAGGTGGCGGCGACCTTCTGCTTCGGGTCGCGGCCTTCCATCAACAGTGGCGCCCACTGCGTGATCTGCGCGGGATCCTCGGAGTACTGCATGCCGTAGAACAGCGGGTTCTTGACCAGTGCCTGCTGGCGCTTGTGCAGGTAGGCGATGTTCTCATCGCCCCAGACGAAGCTCATGTGCGGGGTCGGGTTGATGAAATCGCTGGGCTGGCTCAGGCGGCCTTCGCGGATCTGGTGCGACCAGAACTGGCGCGAGATCTCGAACTGCTCGGCGATGCCGACGGCACGCTTGGTCTCGATGCTGCCGTCGGGCAGTTCCGGGGTGTAGTTCAGCTCGGCGAACGCGGAATGACCGGTACCGGCATTGTTCCAGCCGTCCGAGCTTTCCAGCGCAACCCCGTCCAGGCGCTCATAGACCTGGATGTTCCAGTCCGGCTGCAGCTCCTGCAGGAAGGTGGCGAGCGTGATGCTCATGATGCCGCCGCCGACCAGGACGACGTCGACCGGCTTGTCGTTGCCGGCAGCCGGGACCGAACGCTGATGCAGCGGCCAGTACAGGAACAGTGCTGCTGCCAACAGCAACACCACGAGGAGGCCGAGGACGACCTTCGCTAGTTTTTTCATGGGGATCTCAGGTAGGGAGACATGGGAAGGATGCCGCCGCTGCCGGGAACGCCCGTGAAGACGGACGTCACAGCGGTACCTTGGGAGCGATTTTAGCCCTTTCCGGTACGGATTTGGTGCAACGCAGCATCCGGTGGGTGTGCCGGGCCGGGTCAGTCGCTGGCCAAGGTGAAGTATTCGAGGAGGAAATAGCCGGCTTGATAAACCAGTGCCAGCACGGCCAGAGCCAGATGGGCGCGGCGCTGGCGCAGGGCCATGCCCAGCCCGGCAATGACCAGCATCACCACCGTGTGGACCCAGTAAGCGTCGCCGAGCATCTGCCAGCGGCTGTGACCCTTGATGGCGGTATCGACCAGATCCAGCAGCGTGACCAGCGCCAGCATCCCGAAAAAGCCACCGCGCCGCTGCAGCAGGTAATTCTCATAGCTGCCGTACTCGCGCACATCGTCCGGAAACAGCAGCACGCACAGCAGGTACCACGCGGCGCAGTAGGCGATCACGAACAGATACAGCTCGAAGGTCCACTGCCGGACCTCGCCCAGGCGGAACTCCCACCACCAGAAGGTCACCACCGAGATCAGCGCCCAGATCACCCAGCACAGGTGGATCCACGACCAGCCGCGGCGCTGGGGGTGCTCGATGATCCCCGCCAGACCCCGCAGCAGGGTGGTGATGCTCAGGCCGAGGATGATGCTGAGCACCACGCGGATGTGCAGGTAGACCGGATCGGTGTCCATCGACGTGCCCGCGGCGGGAATGCGCTGATGCTGCATCGGGGCGGGTCGTCAGGTCGTGTAGGGCGGCCCTACCGGTCGGGGGTTATCGCTTCTTGCGCACCAGCGTCCCCGAGGCGGCCAGCACCGCTCGGGTCAGCAGCGCCATCGTCTGCACATCGCCCTTCCAGTGCTGCCAGTACAGCGGCACGTCTTCCCAGGCGCGCTGTTTCATGTGCACCAGCCGGCCGGCGTCCAGGTGGCGCTTGACCAGCGGCAGCGGGTTCATGGTCCAGCCCAGCCCGCCGAGGTTGGCCTGGACGAATGCGCGGGTGGAGGGGATCCACCAGGTCGGCGCGGTCAGCGGCAGGTCGTTGCCGACCAGGCGGCGGGCGAACCGGGCCTGCATGTCGTCCTTGCGGTTGAACACCAGCACCGGCGCCTGGGCCAGCGACTGCGCGTTGACGCCCTTGGCGAAGTGCTGCTCATGGAAGGCCGGGGTGCAGGTGGCGGCGTAGCGGATGCTGCCCAGCGCATGGATCTGGCAACCCTGCACGGGCTCATCCAGCGTGGTCACCGCGCCCAGCACGGCCCCTTGCCGGAGCAGGGCCACGGTGTGGTCCTGGTCTTCCGAGCGCAGGTCCAGCGTGGTGCCGGTCTGCCGTGCGAACTGCAGGGCGGCCTCGGGGAACCAGGTTTCCAGGCTGTCGTGGTTGACCGCCACCGGAATGCTGGCGTGGGGCAGGTCCTCATCGGCGATGCCCATCCGGTGCAGGGCATCGTGCTCGAGCAGGGCGGTCTGCTCGGCCAGTTGCACCAGCACCTGGCCTTCGGTGGTGGCCACCGCCGGGGACGAGCGTTTGACCAGCAGGCGGCCGACCCGGTCCTCCAGCGCCTTGACCCGCTGGGAGACCGCCGAGGCGGTGACATTGAGCGACTGCGCGGCACGGTCGAAGCTGCCTTCGCGGATCACCGCCGCCAGGGCGCGGAGCTGGGCATGGTCGATGCGCATGATCTTAAGTTCTGCTAAAGATGGTTAAGTAAGTTTAGCTCTACTTTTTAATGTTGCGGCGCGACAATACGCGCCATCCGGTGCTGTACGCCTTGGCGAGGCACCGCCCCCCAGCAAGACACAGGTGGTATCCCATGTTTTCCATCCTTTCCGGCGGTGCCGGTCTGAGCGCGTGGCTCAGTGGTGCCGCAACCGGCATCGGCCTGTTCGCGGTGGTCGGCGCGCAGAGCGCGTTCATCCTGCGCCAAGGCATCCTGCGCAAGCACATCATTCCCGTGGTGGCCACCTGCGCCGCCATCGATGGCATCTTCATCTTCGCCAGCGTGGCGGGCCTGCGCACGCTGACCCAGGCCCTGCCGTGGCTCACCACCGTGGTCCTGTGGGGCGGTGTCGCCTTCCTGGCCTGGTACGCCTGGCAGTCGGCGCGGCGCGCGCTGGCCGGTGGCGGTGGCATGCACGTGGACGACGGCGACAGTACCTCGCGCCGCGCGGTGCTGATCTCGGCGGTCGGGTTCTCGCTGATCAACCCGCATTTCTGGCTGGACATGATGGTCATCGGCGGCATCGCCGAGAACTTCGGCAACGCGCGCATGGCGTTCGCGGCCGGCGTGTTCACCGCCAGCTGCCTGTGGCTGACCGCCCAGGGCCTGGGCGCGCGCCTGCTGGCCCCGCTGTTCACCAAGCCCAAAACCTGGCGCATCCTCGACGGCACCATCGCGGTGATCCTGTCGATCCTGGCGCTCAGCCTCGCGTTCCGCGGCATGCATTGAACTCTCTCCTCGATGCAGGTCCTGGAAATGGCACCGTTCGCGGTGCCATTTTTTTGCATGGAAGCGCCGCTGTACCACCCCACCGAAGGCCGCGGCTAACTACACCGATCCTCATTGCGGTGAGTACTACGAAGCTGCTGGCGTTTCTCTCCAGCAGCCTGGGCGGGCAGACCGATTCGGCATCGACGCCTACCAACCCTGAGCACGGCGCGGCTCGGGCTTACTTCACCCCGTGCATCATCCGCTTCAGCAGCGGCGAGCAGATCAGCGCCACCGCCGCGCAGCCCAGTCCGATCCACATCAGCAGCCAGAAGAGGTGTTCGTAGCTGGCGGCGGCGCTGGCGATATCCATGCTCTGGCCTTCCGGCACCTCGATCGCGGCGAGCTTGCCGAACAGCGCCGCCAGCGTTTCCGAGAACGCAGTGGCCAGGAACCAGGTGCCCATCATCAGGCTGACCACGCGCGGTGCGGCCAGCTGGGTGACCGCCGACAAGCCGACCGGCGACAGGCACATCTCGCCGATCTCCAGGATCAGGTAGGCCAGCACCAGCCACCACACACTGGCCATCTGCCCGGTCGCGCCGACGTGCTGGGCAGCCAGGGCCAACGGCACGAACGAGAGTGCGGCGAAAATCAGCCCGATCGAGGATTTAACCGGCTTGGACGGGTCCATCCGACGACGGTCCAGCCACGCCCACAGCAGCGCGAACAGCGGCGCGAGCACGACCAGGAACAGGCCGCCCAGGTAGGTCAGCGAGCCGGCCGTCTGCGGAATCACCAGGCAGTCGCGGATCAGCATCACCAGCATCGCCGCCACAATGGCGATGAACAGGTTGCGCGGCGCGGACGAACCCGGGTTCCGCTCCGACAGGCGCGCGGCCACCACGAAGCCCAGCGGCGCCAGCAGCAGCGAGGCGATCGACCACGGCAGCGGCGTGCCGCCCCGGATCACCAGCGACGGCACCAGGTCCTTGGTCAGCAGGCGATCGGTAAAGGTCACCCACGACCCGTAGGTCTGCTCGTACAGGGTGAAGAACACGAGGGCCATGAAGATCAGCGCCATCAGCGCGATCATCTGCTGGCGCTGCACCGGCGTGCAGCGGGTACCGGTAAACCACGCGAACCAGACCAGCACGCCGCCGAGCACGACGATCATCAGCATCAGTGACAGGCTGATTTCACCGCCGAGCGCGAACGCGCCGTTGGCCGCGGCCCACATCAAGGCAGCGACGGGGATCACGCCGAGCACGGCCACCGCATAGATCAGCCATTCGCGGCGGATGCCGAGCACGCGCTGGCGCAGCGTCGGCAGGTCGGACGGTTCGGCGTGGCCCTGCAGATACTTCTGGCCCCACAGGAACATGCCCAGCCCGATCACCATGCCGATGCCGGCCGCACCGAAGCCGTATTTCCAGCCATAGGCTTCGCCGAGGAAGCCGCACACCAGCGAGGCGAACAGCGCGCCCAGATTGATGCCGGCGTAGAACAGCGAGAAGCCCGAATCGCGGCGGGGATCGTTCTCCGGGTAGAGCTTGCCGACGATGGTGGAGATGTTCGGCTTGAGGAAGCCCACGCCCATGATGATCAGGGCCAGCGAGAGATAGGTGATGCCCAGGGCCGCATCATCGCGCATGATCGCGCCGTCGACGCGGACGGCGGCATGCCCTTCGAACGCCATGCCCAGATGCCCGAGCACCAGCAGCACGCCGCCGAACACCACCGCCTTGCGCATGCCCAGCCAGCGGTCGGCGAGCAGGCCGCCGAACACGGGAATGCAGTAAACCAGCCCACCGTAGGCACCGAGCAGATCCAGGCCGGCCTTGTCACCGAACAGGTGGTACTTGGTGAGATACAGCAGCAGCAGTGCCTTCATCCCATAGAACGAGAACCGCTCCCACATCTCGGTGAAGAAGCAGATGTAGACGCCCTTGGGATGGCCGAGGAAGTCGTCGGTCGCGGTGGAGGTGGAGGCGGCGGAGGCGGGCAGGGCGGCTGCGGTCATCGAGGGATCGGGCAGGGCGGACAAGGGGGCGAGTATAGGCCCGGGGTGACGGTGTATCCGTGCCGGGTCTGGCCGCTCCGCTGTCTACAGATAGCGAAGCCACGCCAGATCCCGCCGACGCGCCTTGAAGCGCGCGAACGCCCGCGTGGGCCAGTACAGCGCCAGTGCCAGCACCGCGGTGATCACCCACAGGCTCGCCACATGGTCCACGGCGACATACGCGCCGTGGGTGTGCCCCCAGCGTGCTTCGGCCAGCACGTACAGCAGCTTCAGCACGTACAGGTGCAGCAGGTAGAAGAACATCGGTGCTGCGCCGATGTCGGCCAGCGGCGCCAGCGCCCGTGCCACGCGCGGCTGCTCGTACAGGCGCAGCAACAGCAGGCCGATGCCCAGGGTCAGCAGCAGGAACAGGAGCGAGGGCGGGTACTTGGTGACGTTGAAGACGCTCATCAGCGTGCTGCCCAGTGTGGCGAAGGACTGCCACGGGCTGTCGCCGTAGAGGTTCACCGCCCGCAGGATGACGAACGCCAGCAGCGCACCGGCGCCGGCCATCCACAGGCGGCGCTGGCGCAGGAGGGCATCGCCGCCGCGCGCGAACCACGGGCCGATCACCCAGCCCAGTGCAATGACGCCGATCCACGGCAGCACCGGGTAGGAGGTGCGCAGGCGCAGCCCGTCGGTCACGGCGATCCAGTCGCGCTGGTGCAGCACCTTCCACAGCACGGCCAGCACCCCGTCGCCCTGCACGCGGACGCCATCGAGCAGGGTGTGCCCGGCGATCACGGCCAGTGCCAGCACCGCCAGCGCCCCGCGTGGCAGCCACAGCAGCCCGGCCAGCGCGATCATGCTGATGCCGATGGCCCAGATCACCTGCAGGTACATCACGCTGGGCGGGAACTGCAGCGTCCACGCGAAGTTGACCACCAGCAGCTCCAGCGCCACCAGGAACAGGCCGCGCTTGAGCAGGAACGCCGACGCAGCCCGGCGCCCATCCGGCTTGCCACTGGCGTACAACCAGGCCGACAGGCCGGTCAGCAGCACGAACACCGGGGCACACAGATGCGCCAGCAACCGGCTGACGAACAGCGCCGGTTCGACCTGGTCGACCACCATCGGGTCGCCGACCTGCTGGTGCATATAGAAGGTTTCGCGCACGTGGTCGAGCAGCATCAGCACGATGACAGTGCCGCGCAACTGGTCAATGGAGGTCAGGCGGGAGGTGGGGGAATACGTCACAGCAGTGCCGGTTGCTCGGCTCGATAGGATATAACATAACTAAAGTGGATGGGCCCGGCCTTGGACGTTGCCGAGTCCGGCGGGTTGCGGCTGCGGCGGCAGGCGAAGGTCAACAGGGGCCTTGATCGGGTGGTGCAGGGGTGCTGGCCAGCGGGCGGCACTACTGGACTTGCCCGTACATGAACGCTAGCGTGGCAGGGATTTTTTGCCAGCAGGGGCTTCCATGAACAACGACGCTGCGCCACGCCAGCTCACTTTCCGCGCGGTGGTGCTTGCCATCGTGCTGGCAGTGATTCTGTCGGCCGCCAACGCCTACCTCGGTCTGTTCGCAGGCCTGACCATCGCCACCGCCATTCCCGCCGCGGTCATTTCCATGGGGGTGCTGCGCCTGCTCGGCGGTGGCACGATCCTGGAAAACAACATCGTGCAGACCGGTGCTTCGGCCGGTTCGTCGATCGCCGCCGGCGTGATCTTCACGATTCCCGCGCTGGTGATCATGGGCTACTGGCCGGACTTCAAGTACTGGTGGGTGCTGGGCATCGCCGGTCTGGGTGGTCTGCTGGGCGTGCTGTTCTCGGTGCCGCTGCGCCGTTCGATGATCGTGGAAGATCCGCTGCCGTTCCCGGAAGGCAAGGCGGCCGCCGAAGTGCTCAAGGCCGGTGAGAACCCGGGTCCGGGCCTGAAGATCCTGGCCGTGTCGGCGGTGATCGGCGCCTTCGTGAAGCTGGCGGCCGAAAGCGGCCTGCGCCTGATTCCGGATGCCTGGGCCACCTCGGCCTACGTGGGCAGCTCGAAGATCACCGCCTTCATCGGCACCAACCTGTCCCCGGCGCTGCTGGGTGTGGGCTACATCGTCGGCCTGAATGTCGGCATCGTGGTGGTGTCCGGCTCGATCCTGACCTGGCATATCGCCATTCCGCTGTACCAGTCGTTCTTCATGAACACCGATCCGGCGCTGGCCGCCTCGATCGCCACGGCCAGCTCCACCGAGGCGGCCTTCGCCATCTGGGGCGCGAAGATGCGTTACCTGGGCGTGGGCGCGATGCTGATCGGTGGCGTGTGGACCCTGATCTCGCTGCGCAAGTCGCTGCTCAATGGCGTCAAGAGCGGTTTCGCCGCGGCCCGCAAGAGTGGCGGCCCGGCGCTGGCGCACACCGAGCGCGACCTGCCGATGAAGTGGATGCTGGTGGCCCTGGTGGTGTTCACCCTGCCGCTGCTGGCGCTGTACCAGGCCATCGTGGGCCAGTGGCACGTCTCGATCCCGATGACGCTCATCATGATCGTGGCCGGCTTCCTGTTCGTTTCGGTCTCGGCTTACCTGGCGGGCCTGATCGGCTCCTCCAACAACCCGGTCTCGGGCATCACCATCTCCACCATCCTGTTCGCCTCGGCGGTGCTGGTGGTGTTGCTCGGCGCCGACGGCCTCAAGCCGGTTGGCGTCGGCGGTGCCCCGCTGGGTGCGGTGGCCGCGATCATGATCGGTGCGGTGGTGTGCTGCGCGGCCGCGGTCGGCGGTGACAACCTGCAGGACCTCAAGGCCGGCTACATCGTCGGCGCCACCCCGTGGAAGCAGCAGCTGATGCTGGGCATCGGTGCGTTCTCGTGTGCGCTGATCATGGCCCCGGTGCTGAACCTGCTGGCCACCGCCTATGGCATCGGCGTCAAGTCCGAGCTGCATCCCAACGCGCTGGCCGCGCCGCAGGCGAACCTGATGGCCTCGGTGGCCAAGGGCCTGTTCGGCGGCGAGCTGCCGTGGACCTTCATCGGCATCGGTGCCGTGGTCGGCGCGGCGATCATCGCCTTCGACAACTGGTTGAAGTCGCGCAACGCACGCTTCCGCGTGCCGGTGCTGGCTGCGGCGATCGGCATCTACCTGCCGCTGGAGCTGATGGTGCCGATCTTCCTGGGCGGTCTGATCGCCTACCTGGTGGAACGCTTCCACAAGATCCGCGGCGACGACGAAGAAGGCCGCGACCGCGTGCACAAGCCGGGCGTGCTGTTCGCTGCGGGCCTGATCACCGGTGAAGCCCTGATGGGTATCGCGATCGCGGTGCCGATCGTGATCAGCAGCCGCGCGGACGTGCTGGCGCTGCCGTTCCACCTGCCGGGCGCGCAGTGGATCGGTCTGGCCGTGCTGTTCCTGGTCGGCTGGTTGATCTACCGCACCGGCAAGCGCGCGGTGGGGTCGGTCTAACAAGCGACCCCGGTCTGCGTCACGACAAACCCCGCTCAGGCGGGGTTTGTCGTTTCTGCCTCCCGCCGATCCGCTGGCATGACCGATGGCCTTTGCATAGGCGGCCCCTGCGGCCCTACCATCGGCGTTTTGCCGTTCCGCGGAGACCCCGATGAAACTTCGTTACGCCCTGCTGCCGTTGTGCCTGCTGACCGCGATGCCCTCGCTGGCGGCCACGCGTGGCCTGGATGTGCGCGACATGATCGCGCTGGATCGGGTCTCCAGCCCGCTGCTGACCGCCGATGGCGGCAATGTGATCTTCGCCAAGCGCGTGGTCGGCACCGACAGCAAGGCCAGCACCGGCCTGTACATCCGCAACCTGCGCACGCGTGACCTGGCCCCGCCCAAGCCGCTGACCCCGGCGGGCTGGAACGTCAATTCCGCAGCGCTGTCGGCCGATGGCCAGACGGTGTACTTCCTGAGCGCCAAGAACGGCAGCCAGCAGCTCTACGCGCAGCTGACCACCGGCGGCACGCCGCGCCAGCTGACCGACTTCCCGGTCGATGTGGACAGCTTCCACGTCTCCCCGCAGGGCGACCGCGTGGCCTTCAGCAGCGGCGTGTTCCAGGACTGCGGTTCGGACCTGGCCTGCACCAGCAAGAAGCTGGACGCGCACAAGGCGCGCAAGAACACCGGTGAGGTGTTCGATAACCTGTTCGTGCGCCATTGGGATACCTGGGCCGATGGCCGCCGCAATACGCTGTTCGTGGCGCCGCTGCCGGCAGGCAAGGCCGCCGCGGTGAAGGGTGCTTCGGCGATCAGCGCGACGCTGGCCGGCGATGCGCCGTCCAAGCCGTTCGGTGGCAACGACGACTTCACCTGGTCGCCCGATGGCAAGAGCGTGGTCGCGGCCATCCGCGTGGCCGGCAAGCAGGAGCCGTGGTCGACCAACTTCGACCTGTACCGCCTGGATGCCGAGGGCAAGCAGGCGCCGGTCAACCTGACCGCGGCCAACCCGGCCTGGGATGCCGGCCCGGTGTTCAGCGCCGACGGCAAGACCCTGTACTACCGCGCCATGAAGCGCCCGGGCTTCGAAGCGGACCGCTTCGGCCTGATGGCGATGGACGTGGCCACCGGCAAGACCCGCGAGATCGCACCGAAGTGGGATCGTTCGGCCGGCGAGATCGTGCTGTCCGGTGACGGCACCCTGATCTACACCAGTGCCGACGACATGGGCGAGCACCGCCTGTTCGGCGTCGACATCGCCACCGGTGAGGCCGAGGTCGTGGCCGACGGCGGCAGCATCGGCTCGCCGGTGATCGCCGGCACCACTTTGGCGTACACCAAGAACAGTCTGAAGAGCGGCGATCAGATCATCGTGGCCGCCTTCGATGGTGCGAACCCGCGCGAGATCACCCCGAGCGCCGGTGAGATGCTGCCCGACGTCGCCTTCGGCGATTACGAGCAGTTCCAGTTCAAGGGCTGGAACAACGAGACCGTGCACGGTTACGTGGTCAAGCCGTACAACTACCAGGAAGGCAAGAGTTACCCGGTCGCGTTCCTGATCCACGGTGGCCCGCAGGGCAGCTTCGGCAACGGCTGGAGCTACCGCTGGAATCCGCAGACCTACGCCGGCCAGGGCTACGCGGTGGTCATGATCGACTTCCACGGCTCCACCGGCTACGGCCAGGCCTTCACCGATGCGATCAGCCAGCACTGGGGCGACCGCCCGCTGGAAGACCTGCAGAAGGGCTGGGCCGCGGCACAGAAGCAGTACCCGTTCCTCAACGGTGACAAGGCGTGCGCCCTGGGCGCCAGCTATGGCGGCTTCATGGTCAACTGGATCGCCGGCAACTGGAACGAGCCGTGGAAGTGCCTGGTCAATCATGACGGCGTGTTCGACCAGCGCATGATGGGCTACGCCACCGAAGAGCTGTGGTTCACCGAGTGGGAGCAGGGTGGCACGCCGTACGAGAAGGCCGCCAGCTACGAGAAGTTCAACCCGGTCAACCACGTGGCCGACTGGAAGAAGCCGATCCTGATCGTGCACGGCCAGCTCGACTACCGCATTCCGGTGGAGCAGGGCCTGGCCGCGTTCACCGCTGCGCAGCGCCAGGGCATCGAGTCCAAGTTCCTGTACTTCCCGGATGAGAACCACTGGGTGCTCAAGCCGCAGAACAGCGTGCAGTGGCACGACACCGTCAACGGCTGGTTGAAGCAGCACATCGGCGAATAAGCCGGTTTGAAGCGCCGCCCCCAGGGGCGGCGCTTTTTCATCGCTAGTGCCGGCTGCTGGCCAGCATCTGCACCGCGCTTTCAGTATTCATGAGGTTGCCGGCCCGCGGCCGGCACGACCCAGGCACCCCATCTCCGTGAAAGCACCTGCCCTGATCCAGAACGACATCGTCGTCTTCGGCCTGATCGCCGCCACCCTCGGTGCCGTGTTCTGGACCGCCTCGCGCGAACAGGGGCTGTGGAAGCGTTTCTACACCTACGTGCCTGCCTTGCTGCTGTGCTACATGATTCCGGGCGTGTACAACACCGTCGGTCTGATCGACGGCCAGAACACACAGCTCTACAACCCGGTCGCCCGTGACATCCTGCTGCCCGCTGCCCTGGTGCTGCTCACCCTGGCCGTGGACATCAAAGGCATCCTGCGGCTGGGCCCGAAACTGATCGTGATGTACCTGGGCGCCTCGCTCAGCATCATGATCGGCGCGGTGGTCGCGTTCCAGTTGATGAAATGGCTGCATCCGGCCACCGTCGCCGGCGATACCTGGGCGGGTATGGCCGCACTCGCGGGAAGCTGGATCGGTGGCGGCGCCAACATGCTGGCCATGCGCGAAGTGTTCGATGTCAACGCGACCACCTTCGGGCAGTTCGCGGTGGTCGATGTCGGTGTTGGATATGTGTGGATGGCCGTGCTGATCTTCATGGCCGGGCGCGCGGCGAAGATCGACGCCCGCAGTGGTGCTGATACCTCCGGCATTGATGCCCTCAAACTTCGCATCGAAGCTTTCCAAGCCAAGCACGAGCGCGTGGCCAGCCTGACCGACCTGATGCTGATCGTCGCCGTTGCCTTCGGCGTGGTGGGCCTGTCGCACGCGATTGCCGGGCCGGTCTCGGCGTGGTTCAAGGGGCATGTCGCCTGGGCCTCGCAGTTCAGTCTGGACGCGCCGTTCGTGTGGGTGGTGGTGATCTCAACCACCTGCGGCCTGGCGCTGAGCTTCACCCGTGCGCGCAATCTGGAAGGCGCCGGTGCTTCCAAGCTCGGCTCGCTCCTGCTGTATTTCCTGATCGCCTGCATCGGCATGCAGATGGACCTGCTGGCGTTGCTGGATCGCCCGTGGCTGTTCGCGCTGGGCCTGATCTGGATCGCGGTGCACATCGTGCTGCTGTGGGCGCTGGCACGCGCGCTGAAGGTGCCGTTCTTCTACTTCGCGATCGGTTCGCAGTCCAACATCGGCGGACCAGCCTCCGCGCCCGTGGTCGTGGCAGCGTTCCATCCCTCGCTGGCGCCGGTGGGCGTGCTGCTGGGCACGATGGGCTACGCGACGGGCACGTATCTGGCGTACATCGTGGGCATCACCCTGCGCGCGATGGCAGGGCAGGGCGGGTAGATCCACGCCATGCGTGGATGCATTGCCACGCGCCCGGGACTGACCGCACGTGCGGATTTACGCAGGAAGAAGGCCGCGTTCGACCAGCCACGCCTTTGCGTCTTCCGCATCGTGCTCGAACCATGCTCTGGTCGACCCCAACCGATAAGTATACCCCCACGCATCCATGTCCAGCATCAGGCGGTCGCTGCCCACACCGGGCAGTCTGCCGGCCAGCACGATCTGCAGGTAACAGGTCGCGTCTTCTTCGGGCACCGAATCGGTGGCATCGGTATGCACCAGCGCACGCCGCTCCGGCGGCAGCACGATCAGGTGGCAGGCTTCGTGCAGCATCGAGTGCACGGGGGTGTCATCGCGGACATACACGTCGCTGCCGATGATGCCGGCTTCGGGTTCGCCCCAATAGCTGCCCGGAATCGGCGCGCCATCGGCCACACGATGCAGGTGCAGATCGTGGGCGGCAAGCAGGGCATGGGCATCGTCGAAACGGATATCGCCGACGCGGGTGACCTGCGGTTCGGCGGTGGGGGCAGCGTCGTTCATGGGTTACCGCTCAACCGCCCCTTCCAAAACGGAAGGGGCGATGTCGATCAGGGCTGCTGCGGGCCTTCCGGCAAGGCGACGGAGATATCGAGCACATCGTGCTCGCCGTCCTTGACCAGATCGACCTTGACCGCATCAGCGTCGATGTTGACGTACTTCTTGATCACTTCCAGCAGCTCGCGCTGCAGCAGGGGCAGGTAGTCCGGGCCGCCGCGGTGGCTGCGTTCCTGCGCGATGATGATCTGCAGGCGGTTCTTGGCCGTTTCGGCAGTGGTCTTCTTTCGGTTCAGGAAATCGAACAGTCCCATGCTTACCCTCCGAACAGCTTGCTGAAGAAGCCTTTCTTCTCCACGGTGGTGAAGCGCATCGGACGCTCTTCGCCAAGGATGCGGCCAACCGCATCTTCGTATGCCTGGCCCGCCGCCGATTCGGGGTCCAGAATGACCGGCTCGCCCTTGTTGGACGCATTGAGCACGTCGCCCGATTCGGGCACCACGCCAATGGCCTTCAGGCCCAGCACTTCTTCCACGTCGGTGATGCTGAGCATCTCGCCACTTTCCACCCGTACCGGGCTGTAGCGCGTGAGCAGCAGGAAGGCGGGCACGTTCTTGCCGGATTCGGCCTTGTGGGTCTTCGAATCGAGCAGACCGATGATGCGGTCCGAGTCGCGCACCGAGGACACTTCCGGGTTCACCACCACGACCGCACGGTCGGCGTAATACATCGCCAGGAACGCGCCCTTCTCGATACCGGCCGGCGAGTCGCAGATGACGTACTCGAAGCCGTCGGCGATGAGATCGTCGAGCACCTTGCGTACGCCTTCCTGGGTCAGCGCGTCCTTGTCGCGGGTCTGCGAGGCAGCCAGCACGTACAGGTTGTCGAAGCGCTTGTCCTTGATCAGGGCCTGCTTGAGGGTCGCTTCGCCGTGCACGACATTGACGAAGTCGTACACCACGCGGCGCTCGCAGCCCATGATCAGGTCCAGGTTGCGCAGGCCGACGTCGAAGTCGATCACCGCCACCTTTTTGCCACGACGTGCCAACCCGCAGGCCAGGCTGGCGCTGCTGGTGGTCTTGCCGACGCCGCCCTTGCCGGAGGTGACTACGATGATTTCAGCCAAAGGATTTCTCCTGATTCTTCTGTTTGGGGGCTGCGTCAGTCCAGCGCAGCGATCTTGATCTGGTCCTGTTCCAGCCACACCTGCACGGCCTTGCCGCGCAGGGAGTCCGGAACATCGTCCAGTACCTTGTAATGGCCGGCAATGGCGACCAGTTCAGCGTGGAATTCACGGCAGAAAATACGCGCCGTGGTGTTGCCTTGGGCACCTGCCAGGGCACGGCCCCGCAGCGTACCGTAGATGTGGATGCTGCCGTCGGCGATCACTTCGGCGCCCGCGCCGACGGTGGCCATGACGGTCAGGTCGCAGTTTTCCGCGTACAGCTGCTGGCCCGAACGGACGTTTGCGGTCTGCATGCGGCCCGGCTTGGGCGCGCCTCCGGTGGCCACAGCGCTGGGCGCCGGCGCCGCAGGCACGGCAGCGGCGGCACGCGCACGGCGCGGCGGCGGTTCGGCGACCGGCAGGGGCGCAGAGGCCGGCTCGGCCTCGGCGCGCTCGTACTGGGCGCGGAACTTGGCCAGCAGCGGCAGGCCGAGCTGCTGCGAGAGCAGGTCGGTTTCGGTGGTGCCATAGGCCAGCGCAACCGGCAGCACGCCGGCCTTGCGCAGGCCGTCCAGCAGCGCCTTGGCGGTCGCCACGTCCGGCATCTTGCTGAGCCCGCCGAAATCCAGGATCACGGCCGCACGCCCGAACAGCTTCGGCGCACGCGCCACACGTTCCTGCATTTCACGGGTGAGGCGGTCGACGTCGAGGGTGCGGATACGCAGATTGGCGATGCCGACCTGGCCGATCTTCAGTTCGCCGGCCTGTTCAAAATCCATGTTCGCTGCCACCGATCAGGTCCCCGTCTGCTGCTGGACGCGCAGCGGCTCGCGGCGATGGCCCACCCAGGGCACATCCGGCAACTGGTCGCCGTAGGTGTCGTGCACCCACTGGTAACTGCACAGGTCCTTGAGCAGCATGCTGGCACGCACGTCCACGTGGGCCATGGTGTTCTGCCCGACTTCGCGGAAGCCGAAGCTGCCGTGGAAGAGCAGGGCGGCATCGGCACCGTGGTCCAGGAAGACCTCGCAGGTCAGCTGCGGGTAGCGCAGCTCGGCGTAGCTCTGCGCATCGGCATAGAACGCACGGCCGACGCCACCGCCGCGACGGCGGCTGGCGACCACGATGCGGTCGATATAGAAGAATTTGCTGCCCAGTTGCGATTTGAACCAGGCGAAGTTGCTGCTGTCGTGCTGGCTGTCGCTGCCGAAGCCGATCAGGAAACCGGCCAGGTTGCCGTCGCGCTCGGCGACGCGGAAATACTCAGCGCTTTCATAGAACAGACGCAGGCGGGCAGCATCCAACGGCAGGATGGCCAGGCCGGCATTGTTGTTCAGGGCCAGGACGGAATCGAGCTCGTGCTCGCGCACGTCGCGGATGACAATCGACATTGTGACTCCGTGGGGTAACGCGGTTGGCCCATCGAGGGGCCGTTCGGTCCGATTATTGCATGGGTGGCCTCCCCCCGCGAGCCGACAGGCATGACTTCTGTGGGAGTGCAGGGGAACAGGTTCAGCCTACTATGCGTCCATGTTGGGATACCTCAGCCACACCCGAGTACTGCGACTGGCCGGCCTGTTCACCTGGGTCATGGTCGGACTCCCTCTGGTTTATTCACAGTACGAAGCACTGCTGCGTCGCGGCGGTGGCGTGGATGCCTGGGCGCTGTGGTTGTTCGCCGCGTACCTGGCCTTCGGCGCCGGCTACTTCTGGCTGACCCGCGGGCTGCGCAACGGCGGCCACTCGCGCTGGTACGACCGGGTCATGCTGGTGCTGCTCACCGCCTCGGCGCTGGGCGTGAGCTATCTGAGCGGCTCGGGGCTGGGCAGCATCCTGATGATGGTCGCTGCCGGCGTCATTCCGTGGATGCTGCCCGTGCGTGGTGGCGTGATCTGGCTGCTGCTCAGCCAGCTGGCGGTGCTGCCGGTGTACTACCTGATCCTGCGCATGCCGCTGTTCGAAGCGCTGATGCAGTCGCTGCTGTACGGCGGCTTCTCCATGTTCATCTTCGTGACCAGCCTGGTCGCGCGCCAGCAGACCGATGCCCGGGAAGAGCAGCGCCGGCTCAATACCGAGCTGCGCGCCACCCGTGTACTGCTGGCCGAGAGCGCCCGCGTCAATGAGCGCACCCGCATCTCGCGCGAGCTGCACGACCTGCTGGGTCACCACCTGACCGCCCTCAGCCTCAACCTGGAGGTGGCGGGCCACCTGACCGACGGCCAGGCCCAGGAACACGTGCACCAGGCCCACACCCTGGCCAAGCTGCTGCTGACCGACGTGCGCGAGGCGGTCAGCCAGCTGCGCGACAGTGGCGCCATCGATCTGGCCGCGGCCCTGCGCCCGCTGACCGAGCAGGTGCCCTCGCTGGATATCCACCTGGACATCGATGAGCCACTGAGCGTGGAAGACCCCGAGCGCGCGCATGTGCTGCTGCGCTGCACCCAGGAAATCATCACCAATGCGGTGCGCCACGCCGGCGCACGCAACCTGTGGATCAAGGTCCGGCGCGAGCCGCCGGGCATCGTGGTGCTGGAGGCGCATGATGATGGGGTCGGCGCGGACGGCATCGTGGTCGGCAATGGATTGCGCGGGATGCGCGAGCGGCTGCAACAATGCGGTGGTGAGCTGCAGATCGAAACCCGCCGGGGTCAGGGCTTCCGCCTGCGCGCCTCGGTACCCGGCGTGCCAGTATTGATGCTGACCGCTGTCATTGAAGGAGTGCGTTGATGATTCGCGTCTGCCTGGTCGACGACCAAACCCTGGTGCGGCAGGGAATCCGCTCGCTGCTGGCGCTCGATGACGGTATCGAGGTGGTCGCCGAGGCCGCTGATGGCCGCCAGGCAGTCGAGGTGGTTCCGCAGGTCCGCCCGGACGTGGTCCTGATGGACATGCGCATGCCGGTGATGTCGGGGCTGGAGGCGCTGCAGATGCTGTCGCGGCTGAACCAGCTGCCGCCGACCATCATCCTGACCACCTTTGATGACGATCAGCTGGTGCTGGCGGGGCTGAAGGCCGGGGCAAAGGGCTACCTGCTCAAGGATGTGACCCTGGATCAGCTCGTGGGCGCGATCCGCACGGTGGCCGATGGCGGTTCGCTGGTGCAGCCGGCGGTCACCCAGCGGCTGCTGTCGGGCCTGGAGCACATGCGCAACGAGTTCGTGAGCCTGGACCGGCCGGACCCGTTGACCGACCGTGAGACGGAGATCCTGCGGCTGATGGCCAGTGGCTTCTCCAACAAGGAGATCGCCAATTCATTGGGCGTGGCCGAAGGCACCATCAAGAACCACGTGTCCAACATCCTGTCCAAGCTGGGGGTGCGCGACCGCACCCGGGCGGTGCTCAAGGCCTTCGAGCTGCAGCTGGTCTGAGCCGGTGGACCCGTCGGCGGCCTTCGGGCGGTCGCGGGTTCGCAGGTAATTTCTGAATTCCGCGAAACCCTTGCAGCGCAAGCGATACAAGGGGATTTACGGGTCCAGCGGCCGAATCCGGCAAAGAAATATTGCCCATACGCTACGTGCTGACACGCGCGATGCGTTATCTTTCCGCTCCTTGTCTATGCAAAACCGC
This sequence comes from Stenotrophomonas sp. TWI819, assembly GCF_039673075.1. Taxonomy (NCBI): domain Bacteria; kingdom Pseudomonadati; phylum Pseudomonadota; class Gammaproteobacteria; order Lysobacterales; family Lysobacteraceae; genus Stenotrophomonas; species Stenotrophomonas sp. TWI819. The sequence goes on from NZ_JBDJKY010000014.1 coordinate 66,894, forward strand.
TGCCGACATGGAAACCGGTGTGCCAACCCTGATCAACAACACCGGCGAAGCCTGCTAGGATTGGCGCTTCGCTTCAATCAACCCGGCCGTGGGATCGGCCCCGGAGACTCCTGAATGACCCGTATTATCGAGTTCCTGATCGCCTTGGGGATCGTGGCTGGCCTGTTCGTCATCATTGGCGTATGTCTGCCGGGCGAGCGCCATATTTCCGAAAGCATCGAGACCAACCGCAAGATGACGATCGTGTACGACACGGTCAACAGCCTGCGCCGCTTCAAGGACTGGAACCCGCTCTTGCTGCGCGATCCCGCCGTTGAACTGAAGCACTCCGGCCCGGCTGCCGGTGTCGGCGCACGCCTGGACTACACCTCCAAGGAAGGTTCCTTGGGCCAGGGTAGCTGGGTGATCACCGAGTCCGAGCAGAACAAGCACGTTGCCATCGCCATCGAGGACCAGACCAAGGGCCACGACAAGGTGACCAACTTCACCCTCGAGCCGACCGGCAAGGGTGGCCGCAACGTCAAGATCACGCAGGACTACAGCGTCAAGTACGGGTTCAACCTGTTCGGTCGTTACGCTGGCCTGTACGTCAGCCGTCACGCCGGTGACGACCTGAAGCTCGGTCTGTCGCGCATGGCCAACATGCTGGCCACCGTGCCGAACGTGGACTACCGCACCGCCGAAGCCCCGCTGACCGATCTGGCCATCGTGGACGTCCCGGCCGAGGACCTGCTGGTCGTCACCGCCGGCAACGTGGACCGCGGCCAGGAGACCATCACCAAGTCCATCAAGGACAACCAGGAGTGGATCAAGCGCGTCATGGAGGCCAACAACCTCGAAGCCGCCGGTCCGTTCCGCATCATCACCACCGATTTCGGCGCCGAGAAGTACGCCTTCGACGTGGCCCAGCCGGTCAAGAAGAAGGGTGCTGAAGCCGCGACGGCCGAAGCGCTGACGGTGAAGATCGACGATGGTGCACCGGTCAAGTACGTGCATGTGGCTCCGCATCGTTCGGCCCACGCGGCCTACACCGGCCACATGGCCGGCCTGGACATCGCCCGTAACGCCCTGCGTGCGTGGTCGGTGACCGGCGGCAACGAAGTGATTGATCGTCCGTACGAGTCCTGGAAGGACGGCGTGGACAAGTCGTTCACTCCGGAAGGCACGTACGACATCTACTGGGCCGTCAAGTAATCCGACGGTTGCCGTGATGTAACGCACGACCTGAAACGCGCCGCTTCCTGCGGCGCGTTTTTTTTTGGCTCCGGCCACGGAGCACTGGCTGAAGGACGCAAGCATGCTCAACCTGGAACGACGCACGCGCAAACCCTCCCTGCTGGCTGGCCTGGGCGGCCTGCTCGCGGCCACGGCGGTGGGCCTGTCGGCCTACGCCTCCCATGGCATCGCCGACCCGCTGGCGCAGTCGCATGTGACCACCGCGGCGCTGTACGCGTTCGGGCACGGTGTGGCCTTGGCCGTACTCGGCCCGACCCAGCAGAACACGCTGGGCCGGCTGGCCCTGTATGTGCTGCTGATCGGCACGCTGCTGTTCTCCGGCAGCCTGGTGGCAGGCGCGCTGTGGAAGCTCAGCACCCAGCTGGCACCGATCGGCGGCACGGCCCTGATGGTGGGCTGGCTGGCCTACGGGCTGAATGCGCTGAAGCGCTGACATGCCCCGTTACCGCCGTGGCTTCGATGTCGATCAGGCGCATGACTGGCTCAGCCGGCGCGACCGGCGGCTGGGCACGTGGATGAAGCGGCTTGGCCCCATCCAGGCGCAGCCGGGTTGGGCAAAGACCTTCGACCCGGTCGATGCGCTGGCACGGGCGATCCTGTTCCAGCAGCTCAGCGGCAAGGCCGCCTCGACCATCGTCGGGCGGGTGGAGAGCGCCATCGGCAGCCCCCGGCTGCACGCCGATTCGCTGGCGCGCATCGATGATGCCGGGCTGCGGGTCTGCGGGGTCTCGGGCAACAAGGCGCTGGCCCTGCGAGACCTGGCGCGTCGCGAGGCAGCGGGCGAGATCCCCGACCTGCGTCGGATGTCGGTGATGGACCACGACGCGATCATCGACGCGCTGGTCCCGATCCGCGGCATCGGCCGCTGGACGGTGGAGATGATGCTGATGTTCCGGCTCGGTCGCCCGGACATCCTGCCGGTGGACGACCTCGGTGTCCGCAAGGGCGCCCAGCGCGTGGACAAGGCCGAGCGGATGCCGACCCCGAAGGAACTGCTCGCCCGCGGCGAGAAATGGGGCCCGTTCCGAACCTACGCGAGCCTGTACCTGTGGCGGATCGTAGATTTCACGGTGGATCCGAAGACGACGACCAACCGCTCGCAGGGGTGAGGCGGCTCGCGCCGGTCAGGGCGTGGGGTGTCGCCAGCACCAGTGCCACGGTTCGTAGACAATCCCATGCGGGTTGTCGCGCGGGTAGCTCAGCTGGAAGCCGAAGCGGCCCGCATGCTCGGCCAACCACGCGAACGCGGCAGTCGACTCAAACGATTCTTCCGCCGCCGGTTCGCCGGGTGTGCCGATATCCAGCGCGTAGCCGCTGTGGTGCTCGCTGTAGCCCGGCGCGGCGTTGACCTTGAGGATCTCCTCCACGCTCAGCCCGCGGTTGCGTTTGCGCGCGAATATCCCGAGTTGGTAATCGTGGCTGCGGTAGCCGGAGATCGCATCCAGGGCGATGCCATCGGCAGCGGCCCGCGCGCGCAGGCGTTGCCAGCTGCGTGCGGCGTCACGCTGCAGCCAGAGTGGCCGCCGGTAGCGGTCGAAGCCGGCCAGGTGCAGCTGAGCCGGTTCGGCTTCCAGCGCCAGACCGGTCGCGGCCTCGTAAGCATCGGCATCAATTCCGAGGGTTTCGAGGCGATGCTGCAGTCCACTCAGGGGCAGCACCGCATCGGGCGCGCTGCCACGGCGGTGATCCAGCAGCTGGCGGTCCAGCGCATCCAGTGCCTCCTCGATGCCCGGCTCGCGCATCAGGCGCGGCACCAGCGGCAACACGCCGTGCGGGGTGGCCACGGCGAGGTATCGCCCATCGCGTTTGCGCCGCAGGACCCACTGCGCACGGGCCAGGGCGCGTGCGTCGGCGGAGCTGCGCGCACGCAGCAGGCCGCCGGGCCACAGGTCGATCTCGGCGGTATTGATCAGCAGGGCAGGGGATCGGCGCATGTCACCAGCTTAGTGCGCGCGCGGCGGTCCGGCCAGCGCCTGCAGGGCATCAAGCAGTGCACGTGGGCGGTCCGGGCTGATCACCAGGGCGCTGCCATCGCGCAGCGGCACGTACAGCACGCGGCTGCTGTCGGTGATCAGGCAGAACGCCTTGCTGCGATCGGCCATGCGGTAGTGCCCGGACTGAAAGCCAGGTACGCCGTAGCCGTTGGTCTTGATCGAAGGCTTGTACCGGCCATGCTCGGCGAAGTCGACGATACGCGCCTCGTCCAGCCGCATCGCGCTGACCGGCACGCGCTTGCGGTAGAAGGTCGACAACACCTCCAGGGTGTCCTCATGCAGCACGATGCGACGCCGGCTGTAGGCCCAGGTCAGTACGGCTGCCAGTACGGCCAGGAAAGGCAACGTGATCATCAGCTCGGTGTGCGAACGCTCCGGTGCGTCCAGCGCGGTGCCGACCATCAGGCCAGCGACGAGCAGTAGCGGAATCCACAGCCAGAGCAACCGCCAGGCTGGTGCCGGGGCGACCTCGATGCTGCGTGGTAGAGCGGAACTGCGCGTGCTCATGATCGCTCCTTGATCCAGCGGGCAACATCGTCGATCAGCTGCGGCAATACATGGCCGGGGCTGGCGTATTCCTCCAGGGTGCCCGGGCCTTGCCCGGCGATGCCGAGGTGGTTGAGGCTGGGGTAGTCGCGGAAGGTGACAGATCGCTGGCGCGACAGGCCGCGTTTCCACAACTGCCAATCCGTATCGATCACCTGGATGTCGCGGCCGCCCTGCAACAGCAGGATCGGTTGCTTCAAGGCGCGCGCATCGGCGACCGGGTCAACCTCTTCAAAGGCGCGCCAGTAGGCGGCCGGCAGGCCCAGCGGCAGGTCCTTGGCCGGCACGTCGGCAGTGCCACGTGCGGCGGCGATCTGTGCATCGAGCGTGTCCAGGAAGGCCTGTTCCTCCGCGCTGATCTGGCCCCGCAGCCCCAGCAGATAGCGGTTCTGCTCCGGCAACAGCGTCAGCAGTGAGCGCGCCGGTGCCGACCACAGGATCAGACCGGCCACCTTGTCCGACTGCTGTGCGATGCGTGGCGCCAGCATGCCGCCCTGGCTGTGACCCATGACGTACAGGTGACCTGGATCGATGCCAGGTGCGCCGGCCATTGCGTTGATTGCGGCAACGGCATCGTCAGTGGTCTCATCGTCCATGGTGAAATCCCGGCCGACGAAGTCCTGCGGGCGCACCTTCGTACGCTTGTCGTAGCGCAGCACCGCGATGCCCTGCGCCGCCAGGCCGCGCGCCACGTCCAGGAACGGGCGATTGGGGCCGACGGTTTCATCGCGATCCTGCGGGCCGGAGCCGTGCACCAGCACGACGGCGGGGAAGAGGCCGCGGCCGGTCGGCATCGCCAGTGTTCCCGGCAGTGCGCCGGTCGCGGTGGGGACCTCGAACGAGGATTCGCGATAGGGCGCATCGGCCGGCGGCGCGGGCGCGGCTGGTGCCGCCGCAGGTTTGAACATCAGGCCCGCCACGCGCTGCTGCGCGTCCACCACGATCTGCGCATCGAGCGCGCCCTTGGCGAACGTCAGGGGCACGACGATGATGGTCATGCCCTCGTGCGTGGTGATGCGTGCGGTACCGCGCTCACGAAGTTCGCCCAGCGACTGCCAGATGGACCGGAGTTGCGCGGCGGGAACGGCCTTGGCCATCTCTGGCGTGAACATCGCCTCGGCGGCAGTGGTCCTGTCTGCCTCAAGGTGATCCAGCAACGCGCTCGCCGTCTGTTCCGGTGACGTGGCGTGGGCGAGGGTGCTTGCGCACAACATCAGGAGGGTCGATCCCCAGCGTGTCAGCATCCGCATCTCACGCCTCCTTCTTGAAGATCGCCACTGCCGTGGTGAAGGGGGTTGCGGACACCAGGCTGATCACATTGACCAGTTCCCACCCCAGCTGGCCGTGTCGGGTCAGTGCGTCCTGGATCTGCTCTGCTTTGACGATGCCCATCAGATTCGGTTTGATTTCAACGGTCAGATACGTCCAACGTGCGCTCATGTCTTGCTCTCCTTGTCGGTGGTGGGTCTGGGAAGGCGTCCGGCCTTGCGCAGTGCATCACGCAGCACGTATTCGATCTGCGCATTGAGGCTGCGCAGTTCGTCGTCGGCCCAGCGCTGCGCTGCCGCCAGAACGTCGGCATTGATACGCAGCGGGTACGCTTTCTTTTCAGTCATGCGGGGGTCCTTTATCTACACCCCGTGCCGTCCCCTCGGCGCCGGGTTGCGTTGGCAGGTGCCGACCCTCGGTCGGCACGCTGGTGCATCAATACAGCGAACCGGCGTTGACCACCGGCTGGGTGCCACGGTCCGAACACAGCACAGTCAGCAGGTTGCTCACCATGTGCGCCTTGCGCTCTTCATCGAGCTGGACCACGCCGTTCTTCTGCAGTTCGGCCAGGGCCATTTCGACCATGCCGACCGCACCAGCGACGATCCGCGTGCGTGCAGCGATGACGGCGTTCGCCTGCTGGCGCTGCAGCATGGCCTGGGCGATTTCCGGGGCATAGGCGAGGTGGCTGATGCGCGCATCGATCACCTGCACGCCGGCATCGGCCAGGCGCTCGGCCAGCTCGTCCTTGAGGTGCTGGGAGATTTCAGCGGCATGGCTGCGCAGCGACAGCTGGCCTTCTTCGTGCTGGTCATACGGATAGCTGGTCGCCATCGCGCGCAGCGCCGATTCGGACTGGATGTGCACGAAGCTCTCGTAGTCATCCACGTTGTAGACAGCTTCGGAAGCATCCACCACCTGCCACACGATCACCGCGGCGATCTCGATCGGGCTGCCGTCCAGCTCGTTGACCTTGAGCTTGCCGCTCTCGAAGTTGCGCACGCGCTGGCTCACCTTGACCTTGGTGAAGAACGGGTTGTTCCAGCGCAGGCCGTTTTCTTTTACGGTGCCCACGTACTTGCCGAACAGGCTGACGACCACGGCCTGGTTGGGCTGCACCGTATACAGGCCGACCAGACTGAGCAGGGCGGTGGTGGCCAGCAGGAGGCTGCCGATGATCAGCGCCGGGTTGCGGTTGCCCTTGTCCACCCCGACCACGAACATCCACACGGCCACCGCGGTCAGGGCCAGCACCAGCAGCAGGAAGGGCAGGCCGGACAGCGAGCGGATCGACTTCTCTTTCATGGCGGGGCGTCCTTGGGTAGTTGATTGGAAGATATCAAATTGATATCACTCCGCAAGTGCCGGGAAGGCCGCTCATGGAGGGGGCGCAGCGGCTAAAATGCCCTCCCGCCCCTGTTGCCCGGAACACCGCCATGTCCACGCTCGGTACGCCGCTGTCTCCTTCCGCCACCCGTGTGCTGCTGCTGGGGTCCGGTGAACTCGGCAAGGAAGTCGCCATCGAGCTGCAGCGGCTGGGGGTGGAGGTGATCGCTGCCGACCGCTACGCCGACGCGCCGGCAATGCAGGTGGCACATCGTTCGCACGTGATCGACATGCTCGATGCGATGGCGCTGCGCGCGCTGATTGCACTGGAGAAGCCGCATCTGGTGGTGCCCGAGATCGAGGCGATCCATACCGAAACGCTCGTCCAGCTGGAACAGGAGCAGGGGCTGCGGGTAGTGCCGACTGCGCGTGCCGCTCGCCTGACCATGGACCGCGAGGGCATCCGCCGGCTCGCCGCCGAGACGCTGGGCCTGCCGACCTCGCCGTACCGTTTCGTTGATACCGACGCCGAGTACCGCGCGGCGGTCGCCGCGATCGGGCTGCCGTGCGTGGTCAAGCCGGTGATGTCCTCCTCGGGCAAGGGCCAGAGCACGCTGCGCCAGGACGCGGACATCGCGCCGGCCTGGGAATACGCGCAGACCGGCGGCCGTGCCGGTGCCGGGCGCTGCATCGTGGAGGGCTTCATCGATTTCGAGTACGAAATCACCCTGCTGACTGTCCGCCATGCGGGCGGGACCTCGTTCTGCGCGCCGATCGGGCATTGGCAGAAGGATGGGGATTACCGCGAGAGCTGGCAGCCGCAGCCGATGTCGCCGCGCGCGCTGGCACGGGCGGAGGAGATTTCGCAGGCGATCACCGATGAGCTGGGCGGCTGGGGGCTGTTCGGGGTCGAGTTGTTCGTGAAGGGCGACGAGGTGTGGTTCAGCGAGGTATCGCCGCGGCCGCACGACACGGGCCTGGTGACGTTGGCTTCGCAGGAGTTGAGCGAGTTCGCGCTGCATGCGCGGGCGATCCTGGGGCTGCCGATTCCGGTGATCCGCCAGAGTGGTCCGTCGGCGTCGTGTGCGCTGCTGGCGCACGGGGAGGGGGTGCCGTTCTTCAGCAATGTGGCCGCGGCGCTGGTGCAGCCGGATTCGGCGCTGCGGTTGTTCGGCAAGCCGAGCGTGCATGGGCATCGCCGGGTGGGGGTGACGTTGGCGCGCGGTGCGGATATCGATGCTGCGCGGAAGATTGCGCGTGAGGCGGCTGAGGCTATCGGGATCGAGTTGCGGTCTTGAGCCGGGTTTGAGGCCCAAGCCTAAGCCGAAGCCGAAGCCGAAGCTGGGCGCCTTGGTTGCTGTCGGTGTGAGGCGATCGGGCAGCCCGATGCAGGACACGCCGTAAACCCATCCTTGGGGGCTCGTAGTGCGGCATCCATGCCGCACACGGTCCTTCATCGGGCTGCCCGATCACCTCTTCGTGGAAGGTCGGTTGTGCGGTTCGAACAGCGGAGCAAACGAAAAACGGCGAGCTTTGGCTCGCCGTTTTTCGTTGAGAGCGACGCGGGCCTTACTTCAGGTCGACCCACACGAGGTGGTGGTCGCTGCCGTCGGCGATTTTTGCTTCCGGGCTGTCATTGGCGGGCCAGAACACGCCGCTGCCGATGTAGCTGAAGCCGACCGAGGGCAGGACGTAGTCCAGGCGCATGGTGCCGGATTTCGGGCCGAAGTCGCCGGTGGCATGGAAGGGCGCGCCTTTGCGGGTGATGCCTTTCTCGGCATAGGCCAGGCTGGTCTGTTCGGCGCCGATGCTGCGCGGGGTGGGGTAGCGCAGGACGCGGGGGTTTTCGATCAGTTCGACGATGGCCTCATGGCGGCCGTCGCCGTCGGCCGGGTCGTTGTTGAGGTCGCCGAGGATGACGAAGCGCGCGTCCTGCGCGAGGCCGCCGCACTGGCCGCGGTCATCGCAGAGCCATGAGGTGTCGCGGTCCTTGAGGTAGTCCTGCCACAGGCGCAGTTCGTCGTGGTTGCGGGCGGCGTTGCGCTTTTCCGGGCCGTCGAAGACCGGTGGGGTCGGGTGCGAGACCAGGGCGTGCACGGTGCCGTTCGGGGTGGTCACCGGCACGTCCCAATGCGATTTGGAGGACAGGCGCAGCTGCGACCAGACGTGGTCGTTGTAGAAGGATTTCCCGGTGCGCGGGTCGATCGGGCGCAGGGCGCCGGGCATCGTGCTCCACTTCAGCAGCTGGAAACTGCGGACCTTGGCTTCATCGATCGGGTAGCGCGACAGCACCAGCATGCCGTACTGGCCCGGGTGCAGGCCGTAGCCCCAGGCATCGTTGCCACGGGCGCGGCCTTCGCCACCGATCTCGCCGTTGTTGTCCAGGTCCAGTCCGCTCTGCACGCCGGTGTTGACCGGGGCGAGGTAGCGATAGGCGTAATGCAGCGGTTCACCGCCGCCCGGCTGGGCGGCTTCCAGGTAGCGCTTCTGGAAGAGATCAGCGGCGCGATGGGCGTCGTCGTAATCGAACTCGTTGAGCAGGACCAGATCCGGGCGGACCTGCTGCAGGACGGCGGCAATCTTGCGCGCGTGTTCGCTGTCGCCTTCGAGCTCGGCGATCAGCCCGCCGGTCTCGTCGCTGTACAGGGAGGTGTTGTAGGTGGCGATCCGCAGCGGTGCGGAGGCGGTATCCGGCATGGCGGCGGTCTTGGCAGGGGTCTGGGCGCAGGCGCCGCAGAGCAGGGCCAGAGCAAGGATCAGGGGATGGGCTTTCATCCGCCTATTTTGCACCCGGCGCGGTGTCAGTGATGCGTCAGCGGCCGTCCAATTCGTCATCGAAGGCGTGCCAGCGGCGGCCGTCATAGGCCTCCAGCGGGCGGAACCGGCGCTTGTAGTCCATCTTGCGGTGGTCGCGGATCCAGTAGCCCAGGTACAGGTGCGGCAGCTGCTCGCGCTGGGCCCAGGCGATCTGCTGGAGGATCGCGAAGGTGCCCAGGCCGCGATGGGCCTGGTCCGGATCGAAGAAGGTGTAGACCGCCGAGAGTCCTTGCGGGGTCACATCGGTCACGGCGACCCCGAGCAGCGGGCCGCGATGGCCGTCCTCCCCCGGGGCGCGGATTTCGATGAAACGCCCCTGCGACCAGCGCCCGATCAGGAACTGGTCGAACTCGTGCGGGCCGTGCTCGTCCATGCCGCCCTGCGCGTGCCGGTGGGACAGGTAACGGTGGTACAGCGCGAACTGCTCTTCGGTCTGCTCGGCCGCGACGATACGCACTTCCAGATCCACGTTACGGGCCAGGCAGCGGCGCTGGCTGCGGTCCGGTGCGAAGCGGGCCACGGGGATGCGCACGGCCACGCAGGCGTGGCAGTCGGCGCAGTGCGGGCGGTAGACCAGATCACCGGAACGACGGAAGCCCCAGCCCAGCGCCATCGGGTACAGCGTGCCCAGGCGCGGATCGTTGGGATCGAGTACCAGATCGCGCGCGGCCCGCTCCGGCCAGTAGCCACAGGGGTGGTCACCGGTCTGGAACAGTCGCAGCTCGTCGTCGCGGTCGCCGTGTATTGCCATGCCCACAGCATAGCCCCGTGCCGTCGCAGCCGGCGCGACTGTCTGCCAAATGAACACGGCTGGCCGGGCTGTCAACGCCTCCCGCGTCCACGCGTTGTTACCGGTGTGGGTGCCACGCACCGCACGCAGTTTCCCTTACGAACCGGAGTTACCCATGCGCAACCGCAAATCCCTCCTGCTGCTGGCCCTGCTGCTGTCCACCGGTGCTGCCGGCCTGGCGGTCGCTGCCGATACCCCCGCCGCCGCCGACAAGCCCGCCCGCGCCAAGCTGGATACCAATGGCGATGGCTTCATCGATCGCGCCGAAGCGGCCAAGTCGCCGCGTCTGGCCGCGCAGTTCGACACGCTGGATGCCAACAAGGACGGCAAGCTGTCCCGTGAGGAACTGCCCCGTGGGCATGGCAAGCGCCATGGGCGTGGCCCGGGTGGGCATGGCGACTGGATGGCCAAGCTGGACACCAACAAGGACGGCCGCATCAGCCGCGAGGAGGCCAAGGCGGACCCGCGCTTGGCCGCGCGCTTCGATGCGATGGACGTCAACAAGGATGGTTACCTGGACAAGGCCGACCGCGAGCTGCGCATGAAGCAGCATCGTGATGCCTGGTTTGCCGCGGCCGATACCAACAAGGATGGCCAGCTGAGCAAGGCCGAGTTCGATGCTGCCAAGGGGCCGTTCGGTGGCCCGCGTGGTGATCATCGCGATGGCAAGCATCGCGACGGCAAGCCGCCGATGCCGCCGAAGGCACCGGCCGCGAAGTAAGCGGTACGCAGACATTGCACAACGAAAGCGCCGGTCATCGACCGGCGCTTTTCGTCCATCAGATGCGGCCGTTCTTGTACATCGCCCAGACGATGGTGCCGACCACCAGCAGATTCATGACCCACAGCGCTTTGGGGCCGTACAACGACTGGTATTTCCAGTTCGCCCCGGTGCGCCCATGGCGGGCCGCATCGCGCGCGATCATCGGCGCCATGATCCGCTGCAGCGGGACCAGGCACTGATAGTTGACGACGCCCAGGCCGATCGCCAGCGCCACGGCTGGCCAGTACCAGGCCAGGGGCAGGAAGCCCAGGGCGAATACGCCCATGCAGACCAGCATCGCAGTGAAGGTGCTGTAGTGGACGAACCTGCGGATGGCTGCGCGCTCGCTTTCGTTCTCGGCATACGAGAGCAGATAACGGCCGCCCAGGTAGCTGCCCAGCACGCCGCCGACCATGCTGCCGATGATCGCACCCCAGGCGAGATCCGGCGGCAAAACGTTCGTCTGGCTGGCCGCGGCCGTCAATGACCCCATTGCGGCACCGCCGGAGACACTGGCACCGCCCAGACCGAGCTTGCCGGTGCCCAGTCCGGTGCCCAGCAGGATCGCAGCACTGGCCGTGCCCGGGGCGGCGACCAGCACCATCGATACGACGGTCGTGGCGAAGGCGGCACTCGGCGCGCTGCTACGGGCGAAGTCGCTGAAGCGACGCAGCATCTCCTCACGCACGGTGGCACGTGCACGCGACAGGCGCTTGCGCACGGCGGCATCACTGAGCCCGAGCAGATCGGCGACCTGCTGCGAACTCTGGCCTTCGCGGTAATAGAGCAGCAGGGTTTCGCGGCTGTCTTCCGGCAGCGCCGAGATGATGTCTTCGGCGGCCAGTTCTTCCTCTACCCGTTGCAGATGATCCGGGGCACTCGGGCTGGGGTCGGCGGCCATGTTGATGGCGATCTCGGCGGCCTCACCGGACAGCGGGCGGCCGCGGTTGGCGCGCAGCCAGTCACGGGCGAGGTTGCGGGTGATCTGGCGCAGCCACGGCAGGAAGCTGGCGTGGTTGTGCAACTGGTTGAGCTGCTGCCAGGCCTTGATGAAGGCTTCCTGCGCGATGTCCTCGCTGGCGTGCACGTCACGGGTGATCGCCAGTGCGATCGCGGTGACCGTGTTCTGGCAGGCCAGCACGATGCGCCCGTAGGACTGCTGGCAGCCGCCTGCGGCTGCGGGCAGCTCGCGTTCGAGCGTGGTGGTCAGCGGATGCGTCGTCATGATGTCCTCCCCCGGGGATGGTCCCATCATGACGCGTGCCGGTTCCGGATGTGACCGGGTAGCCGGCCAGCGGCCGGCACTACCCATTACTCGGTGGGCTGGATCCGGACCCGCACTTCCTCTTCTTCCGGCGGGGTGGTTGCCGGTGGGGTCGGCGATGCCGTCGGCTGCATGGCCGGTGCCGGTGCAGGCGCCACGACCGGGGTGCCGCGGTGGCGCATGACCACCACCATCGCCACGGCGGCGATCACCAGCAGCAGGCCGATGCGGATGCGCCAGGCCCAGTTGCGTGGTGCGTCGTTCTGGGCGACCTCATCGCGGAACGCGAACTGCGCGGTCGGGTGGTCGCGCCGGGTGGTTTCCAGCAGGCGTGCATCGCGCAGGATCTCGCGGGCGCGCGGCTGGTCATCGGCATGCACCACCCACAGGGTCGGGTGGGTAGTGGCCTTTTCCTTGTCCAGATAGCTGAACTGGCTGCCGCGCTTGCTGTGGTACGAGCGTCCGTTGGTGATGCGCACTTCGATGCCGGCGTCGCGCAGCAGCTGGGCCACGCCTTCGACGGTTTCTACGCGCTGGCTGTTGAAGATCTGTCTCATGTCAGTCCTTGGCCGGCACGGCGGCGGCCGCGGCACTGTCGTCGACCACGCGGATCAGGCCTTCCTGCGCGGTACTGGCGACCAGGATGCCGTTGCGGGTGAAGAACTGGCCACGCGCCAGGCCACGCGAATCCTGCGCGCTGGGGCTGTCCAGCGAGTACAGCAGCCAATCGTCGGCGCGGAACGGGCGGTGGAACCAGATCGCATGGTCCAGCGAGGCCATCTGCACATGCGGCTGGTAGTAGCTGATGCCGTGCGGGAAGGTCGCGGTGCCGAGCAGGTGGAAGTCCGAGGCGTAGGCGAGCAGCGCCTGATGCAGCTCCGGGGCATCGCCGACGGTCTCGTTCAGGCGCAGCCAGACCTGGTGGTACGGCGGGCGCTTGGGCGGGTTGAGTTCGTCACGCGGGTACACATGGCGGAACTCGAACGGGCCGCCGCGCGAGAGCCAGCGCTGCACCTTGATCGGCAGACGATCCAGGACGGCCTGCGGCAGTGGCTGGTTCGGCTCGATGTCCTCCGGCTGCGGCACTTCCGGCATCTTGTGCTGGTGCTCGGCACCGGTCTCGGCCTGCTGGAACGAAGCGGCGCAGAAGAAGATCACCTTGCCGTGCTGGATCGCGGTGACCCGGCGTACGGAGAAGCTGCCGCCATCGCGGGTGCGATCCACGTCATAGACGATCGGATGGTCGATGTTGCCGGCGCGCAGGAAGTAGGCGTGCAGCGAATGCACGTGACGGCCGTTCTCGACCGTCTTCTGGGCGGCGGACAGCGCCTGGCCCAGCACCTGGCCGCCAAAAACGTACTTGGTGCCGATATCGCGGCTCTGGCCGCGGAACAGATTGTCTTCCAGGCGTTCGAGCGAGAGCAGGTCGATCAGCTCGGAAACGACGGGTTCGTGCGTGGCGGACAAGGGAAGCAACCTGGGGTGGGCGAACGCAAATTATAGGGTAGTGCCGGCCCATGGCCGGCAACCATGCACCACTTCGATCGTTCAGTGCCTGGTTGCCGGCCAGCGGCCGGCCCTCCCGGGGCGTTGGCGTTTGCCGGGCTTCAGGCCTTGCCCAGCCTGGCCACCAGCCTCTGCAGCGCCTGCTGGGCGTCCGGGGCGTACCAGGCCTCGATGAAGCGATCCAGCTGGATCAGGTCGGCGTGCAGGGCCTCGTGGAGATCGGCACGGGCGATCGCGCGGGTCAGCAGCATCGGCTGGCGCGGCAGCGTGAGCAGGCCCTGCAGCCAGGCCACGGCACGGGCGACCACCAGATGGGCGTCGACCACCTCATCGACCAGCCCGATCTGCAGCGCACGCTCGGCCGGCACCATTTCGCCGCCGACCAGCAGGGTGGTGGCCCGATGGTGGCCGACCACGCGGCGCATCAGGCGCTGGATGCCCTCCGGCGCGACCAGCCCGACCTGCACTTCGTTCAGGCCGATCACCGTGGGATGGGCGGCATCGGGGCTGCGGGCGATGATCCGATAGTCGCAGCACAACGCGAGCACGCAGCCGCCGGCCGGGGCGTGCCCGGTCATGGCGGCAACCACCGGCACGCGGCATTCGGCCAGGGTGCGCACGGCGCCGAAGAAGGCCTGCCAGCTGTCCAGCAGCTTGTGTTTGTCATCGCCGTGGCCGAGCAGGTGCGGCACGTCCATGCCGGCGCTGAAGATGCGCTCGCTGCCGGACAGCACGATGCCGTGCACGTCATCGGACATGGCCTGGTTGATTGCGTGGATCAGGTGCCGGCACAGCTCGGTGTCCAACGCGTTGACCGGTGGCCTGGCCAGCCGCAGTTCGCGGATGGGGCCATGGTTGATCACCTCGATGAGCGTCGTCATGCTGCAGTCTCGTTGCGGACAGGGAACGAAGCCGATGATAACCAAACCATTCGTGTGCGTATTGTTGGGGCTGTGTGCGTTCGCAACATCAGCCGTGGCCGCAGCGCCGGCCTGTGTGTCACTGCGCGACGGTTGGGTACGTTTGCCGCCGGGCGCGATGCCGATGGCGGCCGGCTACGGCCAGATCCGCAATGACTGCCGCGAGGCGGTGGTGGTGGTCGCTGCCGGCAGCAAGGCGTTCGGCGATGTCTCGCTGCACGAAACCACGCTGGTCGACGGCGTCAGCCGCATGCGCGCGGTGGAACGCCTGCCGATCGCGGCAGGCGCAACGGTCGCGCTCAAACCTGGCGGACTGCATCTGATGTTGATGCAGCCGGAGGTGGCGCTGAAGGAAGGCGCGCAGCTGCCATTGCGGCTGAGCCTGGAAGACGGGCGCAAGGTGGATGGAACGTTGCAGGTGCGCAGCGCGTTGAAGTGAGGATCGCAACGCTGCGCAGCCGGGAGCGACCGTCTACGACCAGTCGAAGGAAAACAGCACGGTGCGGCTGTGTGGCTCGTACAGCATCACGATGGCATCCGGGCCGGCCGCGCACCAGTTGTAGCCGGCGACTTCGGCGACCGAGAAGAACGGGTTGCCGTCGCGGCTGATGATGACGCGCTCGGCATCCTCCGGTGCATGCCGGTCGTACGCGGCGGCGGTGAAGGTCAGCGCGAACGCCGCCGGAATCGGCGCGGTTTCAACCCAGTTGCCGTTCGATACCTGCCCGCCCAGCACGTCAAGATAGGCCTGCTCGCCTGCGCTGCCGTCGCCGTATCGCGAATAGCTGGCCAGGCGGCCATGCGACTGGAAGTAGGCATGCGCTTTGGCGTAGCTCTCCGTCATTTCGGTGACGTGTTTGTCTGCCACCTGATCGCCGAGGAAATAGCCTTCCTCCCCCAGGAATCGCATGCGGTTATCGGCGGTCAGCTCGAATGCGATCCAGTTCGTGCCGGTGAACTCGGTGTGGTGCGCTGCGGTCTCTTCGCCGATGCAGCCTTCATCCGGTTCGATCGGGCACAGCATCGTGGCAATGGTGCCGGTCAGCGCCGGGCGCAATACGCCCAGGTCGATGCTGATCAGTGGCAGCAGATGTCGCGCCAGCCACGGCTGGTCGGCGGTGAATACGTCGGTGGGGAAGGGCGTGAGCCCGGGCCGCAGCGTGCGGATATCGGTCTGGTGAAACATGTCATTCCTTTGCAGGCGAAACGGGCGTGCCGGCCAGCGGCCGGCACTACCCTTCAGCGTGACGCGGCAGAACCCCTCAGCTTGACGCGGTGCGGATCGCCTCGGGCAACGGCGCGCTCTTGCCGGTCTGGGTGTCCATCCAGACCACCACCACGTTGCCGTCCGAATACAGCGTGCTGTCGTTCTTCTCGTCCACGATGCGGTGGCCGATGGTCACGCTGCTGTTGCCGAGTCGCTCGACGAACAGCTCCACCACGATGTCGTTGGGCCACACGATGGGCAGGCGATAGTTGACGTTGGTCGCCGCCACTACCGGTGCGATGCGGTCGGTCATCGAAACGCCTTCCACGCCCAGCATCCAGCGCACGCGCGCTTCTTCCAGATAGGAAATGTACTTGGCGTTGTTCACGTGGCCCATGCTGTCCATGTCGCGCCAGCGGACGCTGATCGGCACGCGGGCGAGGATCTTGTGCTCGTTGCTCATGCGGTCTTCTTTTTGGTCTTGCTGGGGGCTTTGGTCGCGGCGGTCTTGCGCACGGCCTTCTTCGGTTCCGGCTTGGCCTTGCGCGGCGGGCGGGCGTCGGGCTTGTTGGCCACGGCCGCCGGCTGTTCCGGGCGCGCGCTGGTAGAGGGCAGCATCTTGGCCAGGAACTGGCCGGTGTACGAGGTCGGGCAGGCCGCCACGTCTTCCGGCGTACCGGTGACCAGAATGGTGCCACCGCGATGGCCGCCTTCCGGACCGAGATCGACGATCCAGTCGGCGGTCTTGATCACGTCCAGGTTGTGCTCGATCACCACCACCGTGTTGCCTTCGTCGCGCAGCTTGTGCAACACGCCGAGCAGCGCTTCGATGTCGTGGAAGTGCAGGCCGGTGGTCGGCTCATCCAGGATGTACAGCGTGCGCCCGGTATCGCGGCGCGACAGTTCCTTGGACAGCTTCACACGCTGCGCTTCACCGCCGGACAGCGTGGTCGCGCTCTGGCCCAGCTTGATGTAACTCAGGCCCACATCGACCAGCGTTTCCAGCTTGCGCGCGATGCTCGGCACCGGCTCGAACAGCTTCAGGGCATCTTCGACGGTCATCTGCAGCACGTCGTTGATGTTGTAACCCTTGTAGAGGATCTCCAGCGTTTCGCGGTTGTAGCGCTTGCCGTGGCAGACGTCGCAGGGCACGTACACGTCCGGCAGGAAGTGCATTTCCACCTTGATCAGGCCATCGCCCTGGCACGCTTCGCAGCGGCCGCCACGCACGTTGAAGCTGAAACGGCCCGGCGAATAACCGCGCGCACGCGCTTCGGGCACCTGTGCGTACAGCTCGCGCAGCGGCGTGAACAGACCGGTGTAGGTGGCCGGGTTCGAGCGCGGGGTGCGGCCGATCGGCGACTGGTCGATGTCCACCACCTTGTCGAACAGATCCAGCCCGTCCACTTCCTTGTAGGGGGCGATCGGGTGCGAGGAGCCGTTGATCTCGTTGGCGGCCAGCGAGAACAGGGTGTCGTTGATCAGGGTCGACTTGCCCGAGCCGGACACGCCGGTGATGCAGGTCAGCAGGCCCGACGGAATGTCCAGGTCCACGCCCTTGAGGTTGTTGCCGCTGGCACCGCGCAGGTGCAGCGTCATCTTCGGGTTCGGCTTGTGCCGGCGCGCCGGGATCTCGATGGCGCGCTTGCCCGACAGGTACTGGCCGGTCAGCGAACGCGGGGCGTCCAGGATGTCCTGCAGCGTGCCCTGGCCGACGATCTCGCCGCCGTGCACGCCCGCGCCCGGACCGATGTCCAGCACGTAGTCGGCCAGACGGATCGCGTCTTCGTCATGCTCGACCACGATCACCGTGTTGCCGAGGTCGCGCAGGCGGGTCAGGGTGCCGAGCAGGCGTTCGTTGTCGCGCTGGTGCAGGCCGATCGAGGGCTCATCCAGCACGTACATCACACCGACCAGGCCGGCGCCGATCTGCGAGGCCAGCCGGATGCGCTGGGCTTCGCCACCGGACAGGGTGTCGGCCTTGCGCTCCAGGGTCAGGTAATCCAGACCCACATCGACCAGGAAGCCCAGGCGTTCGCCGATCTCCTTGACGATCTTGCCGGCGATCTCACCACGCCAGCCGGGCAGGGTCATGCTGCTGAAGAACTTCAGCGCATCGTCGATCGGCATCACCACCAGTTCGGGCAGCGCACGGTCGGCCACGAACACATTGCGCGCGGCCTTGTTCAGGCGCTGGCCGTTGCACTCGGGGCAGTTGCGCTCGCTGATGTACTTGGCCAGCTCTTCGCGGACGGCCGAGGATTCGGTCTCTTTGTAGCGGCGTTCGAGGTTGGGAATGATGCCCTCGAAGCGATGCTTGCGCTGGGTGCGGCCACCGGCTTCGGTGAAGTAGGTGAAGGTGATCGTCTCTTCGCCGCTGCCGTACAGCACGGCCTGGCGCACGTCTTCGGGCAGGCTCTGCCAAGGGGCGTCGGTGTCGAACTTGTAGTGCTTGGCCAGCGAGGCGATCAGCTGGAAGTAGTACGCATTGCGGCGGTCCCAGCCGCGCACGGCACCGGCCGAGAGCGACAGCTCCGGGTGCACCACCACGCGCGAGGGATCGAAGAATTCGGCCATGCCCAGGCCATCGCAGCCCGGGCAGGCACCGACCGGCGAGTTGAACGAGAACAGGCGCGGTTCCAGCTCCGGCAGCGAGTAGTCGCAGACCGGGCAGCTGTACTTGGACGAGAACAGGTGCGCGGGCGCATCCTCCACATCCAGCGACTGCACCGAGACCATGCCGTCGCCCAGCTTCAGCGCGGTTTCAAAGCTCTCTGCAAGACGCTGCTTGATGTCTTCACGCGGACGGAAACGATCGATCACCGCTTCGATGGTGTGCTTCTGGCGCAGTGCCAGCGGCGGCACCGCGTCGATTTCGTGCAGCTGGCCGTCCACGCGCACGCGCACATAGCCCTGCGCGCGCAGCTGGTCGAAGACCTGGGCGTGCTCGCCCTTGCGCTCGCGGATCACCGGAGCCAGCAGCATGTAGCGCTGCTCGGCATCCAAGGTCAGCACGTGGTCGACCATCTGGCTGACCGTCTGCGCTTCCAGCGGGTAGCCGTGGTCCGGGCAGCGCGGGCTGCCGACACGGGCGTACAGCAGGCGCAGGTAGTCGTAGATCTCGGTGATCGTGCCGACGGTCGAGCGCGGGTTGTGCGAGGTCGACTTCTGCTCGATCGAGATCGCCGGGGACAGGCCCTCGATGTGGTCCAGGTCCGGCTTTTCCATCACGCTGAGGAACTGGCGGGCATAGGCCGACAGCGACTCCACGTAACGACGCTGGCCTTCGGCGTAAATGGTGTCGAACGCCAACGAAGACTTGCCCGAGCCGGACAGGCCGGTGATGACAATGAGCTTGTCGCGGGGCAGGTCGAGATCGATGTTCTTGAGATTGTGCGTCCGCGCGCCGCGGATGCGGATGAAATCCATCGCCATGGGGGATCCGTTGTGGGGCTTCGGCTCAGGGAGCCGGCAAGCGGGTGGGGCAATCGGAAACGGCAATCGGTCAGCCTACCGAGCTTGGGATTTGGGGGCAATCGCGGACTTTGCCACCCCCATGTCTCATTCCCTGAGACCCCGCCGGCCGGTTTCCTGAACCGTATTCAGCCAAATCCGGGTCCGAGCAGGGGGTGGGTTGACCCGAAGTGGTTGAAGTCATTAAAATTCCGCTTCTGTCCGCCCTCGATGGCGGCAGTCCATAGACCACAATAACTACAGAGGAAGTCTGGTCATGTACGCAGTACTGGTAACCGGCGGTAAGCAATACCGCGTGGCGCAGGGCGAAACGCTCCGCGTTGAAAAGCTCGAAGTCGAAGTCGGCAACGAGATCAAGTTCGACAACATCCTGATGCTGGGCGACAGCGATGGCATCAAGCTGGGCGACGCGCTGAGCGGCGCTTCGGTCACTGCCAAGGTCGTGTCCCAGGGTCGTGCCGACAAGGTCCGGATCATCAAGTTCCGTCGCCGTAAGCACCACATGAAGCGTCAGGGTCACCGTCAGTACTACACCGAAATCGAGATCACCGGCATTGCCGGTGGCAGCAAGTAATAAGGAGAAGCAGTCATGGCACATAAGAAGGGCGTAGGCTCATCGCGCAACGGTCGCGACTCCAACCCGAAGTACCTCGGCGTCAAGATCTTCGGTGGCCAGGCCATCGATGCCGGCAACATCATCGTGCGTCAGCGCGGCACCCAGTTCCATCCGGGTACCGGCGTTGGCCTCGGCCGTGACCACACCCTGTTCGCGCTCGTCGACGGCAAGGTGGAGTTCTCGGTCAAGGGCCCGAAGAAGCGTCGTACCGTCAGCGTCGTCGCCGAAGCCTGATCTTCAGCGGTACGCAGGCGCCCACGCCACGGCGTGGGGTCGCTGACGAAAGCCCCGCTTCGGCGGGGTTTTTCGTTGGTATCAACTATCGGGCGGGACATTTCCCGCCGCCGGCCCTGGATCGTACCGGGGCCGTTAGACTCTGCGGTGGGGTGCACCTCGCGCCCGCCGCCTCCAGATTGGCATCCAGAATCATGAAACTTGTAGACGAAGCAGAAATCCAGGTGATCGCCGGCAATGGCGGCAACGGCTGCATCGGTTTCCGTCGCGAGAAGTTCATTCCGCTGGGCGGGCCGGACGGTGGCGACGGCGGTAATGGCGGCAGCGTGTGGATCCGCGCCGACGAGAACCTCAACACCCTGGTCGATTTCCGCCATGACCGCATCTTCAAGGCGCAGCGTGGCGAGAACGGCATGGGCCGCCAGGCCTATGGCAAGGGCGGCGAAGACCTGGTCATCACCGTGCCGATTGGCACCGTGATCATGAACGTCAGCACCGATGAAGTGATCGGCGATCTGACCAGCCATGGTGACCGCCTGCTGGTGGCCAAGGGTGGCCGCGGCGGCCTGGGCAACATGCATTTCAAGAGCTCCACCAACCGCTCGCCGCGCCAGGCGCTGCCGGGCGAAGAGGGTGAAGAGCGCCTGATCAAGCTGGAGCTGAAGCTGTTGGCCGACGTGGGCCTGCTGGGCTTCCCGAACGCCGGCAAGAGCACCCTGATCCGCGCCGTGTCCGCGGCGACCCCGAAGGTGGCCGATTACCCGTTCACCACGCTGTACCCCAATCTGGGCGTCGTGCGCGTGGAGAACTACCGCAGCTTCGTGATCGCCGACATTCCCGGCCTGATCGAAGGTGCGGCCGATGGCGCTGGCCTGGGCGCGCAGTTCCTGCGCCACCTGCAGCGCACCCGCCTGCTGCTGCACCTCGTGGATATCTCCCCGATGGAAGGTGGTGTGGAGGGTGTCTCGCCGATCGAGCAGGTCCGTGCGATCGAGCGCGAGCTGGAAAAGCACGATCCGGAGCTGCTGGGCAAGCCGCGCTGGCTGGTGCTGAACAAGGCTGACCTGATGTTCGAGGACGAGGCCAAGGCCGCCGCCGAGAAGATCGTCGCCGAACTGGGCTGGACCCAGCCGTGGTACCTGGTATCGGCGCTGGGCCGCGAAGGCACCTGGCCGATCATGAACAACGTGATGGCGTTCTTCGATCGCCAGAAGGAAGACGAGGCGCAAGCGCGCGATGCGTACTGAGCGCACCCGCGCGCCCCTGAGAAACCCGGCTCCGGCCGGGTTTTTCTGTGGTGCCAGCCACCCATGGCGTGGCGCTGCCGTCGATCAGGATGGGCGCTCGAGATCGCAGGCAACAAAAAACCCGGCCGGGGCCGGGCTTTTCTCTGCGGCTGGGTCGAAGCCACGCAGCGCGTGGCTCTACGACACCCGCAGCGCCGTATCAGGCGGCCTTGATGGCCTTGATGCGCGCGGTCAGGCGGCTCTTATGGCGAGCAGCCTTGTTCTTGTGGATCAGACCACGCGAGCTGAAACGGTCGAGGATCGGCTGGGCAACAGCAAAGGCTGCCTCGGCGCCGGCGGCGTCGTTGGCATCCAGAGCCTTGATCACCTTCTTGACAGCGGTGCGCAGCATCGAACGCTGAGCCGTATTGCGCGCGTTGCGCACGACGGTCTGCTTGGCGCGCTTCTTGGCGGACTTGATATTGGCCACAGTGGTGGTTTCCTGAAAAATCGGTGTAATGGGAACAGCAAGCTGGAAAGTATGATGGCTCGAAAAATGTACGTCAAGTCAATTGTCAAGAGGGAACACGGGTGAGTTCACCAAGGATGTTGCGGGGCCTGCTGTCTTTCAGCAGCATGACCATGATTTCGCGGGTGTTGGGGCTGGTCCGCGACCAGGTCATCACCACCACGTTCGGCACCAATGCGGTGACCGATGCCTTCTGGGTCGCCTTCCGGGTGCCCAATTTCCTGCGCCGGCTGTTCGCCGAGGGCTCGTTCGCCACCGCGTTCGTCCCGGTGTTCACGGAGGTGAAGGAAACCCGGCCGCACGCCGAGCTGCGTGAGCTGATGTCGCGGGTGGCCGGCACGCTGGGCGCCGTGCTGATGCTGGTGACTGCGCTGGCGCTGATCTTCGCGCCGCAGCTGGCGACCCTGTTCTCCAGCGGGGTGGATACCGACCCGGCCAAGCACGGCCTGTTGGTGGACCTGTTCCGGCTGACCTTCCCGTTCCTGCTGTTTGTGTCGCTGACCGCCCTGGCGGGTGGGGCGCTCAATAGTTTCCAGAAGTTCGCGATGCCGGCGCTGACCCCGGTCATCCTCAACCTGTGCATGATCGCCGGCGCGGTGTGGCTGGCCCCGCGGCTCGGCGGCACCCCGGAAAAGCAGATCCTCGCGCTGGGCTGGGCGGTGCTGGCCGCCGGCCTGCTGCAGCTGCTGTTCCAGCTGCCCTCGCTGAAGGGCATCAACCTGCTGACCCTGCCGCGCTGGGGCTGGCGGCATCCGGGCGTGCGCAAGGTGCTGATCCTGATGGTGCCGACCCTGTTCGGCTCGTCGGTGGCCCAGATCAACCTGCTGCTGGACACCGTGATTGCGGCCAAGCTGACCGATGGCTCGCAGTCCTGGCTGTCGCTGGCTGACCGCTTCCTCGAACTGCCGCTGGGCGTTTTCGGTGTGGCCCTGGGCACGGTGATCCTGCCCGCGCTGGCCCGCCACCACGTCGGTACCGATAAGGCCGGCTTCTCCAGCGCGCTGGACTGGGGCCTGCGCACGACGCTGCTGATCGCGGTGCCGGCCATGTTGGGCCTCGTGCTGCTGGCCGAGCCGCTGATTGCCACGCTGTTCCAGTACAAGCAGTTCACCGCCTTCGATACCCGCATGACCGCGCTGTCGGTGTACGGCCTGAGCTTCGGGTTGCCGGCGTTCGCCCTGCTCAAGGTAGTGCTGCCGGCGTTCTACGCGCGCCAGGACACCCGCACCCCGGTCCGGGCCGGCATCGCCGCACTGGTGGCCAACATGGTGTTCAACTTCATCCTGCTGGCCGTTCTCTATCACGTCATGGTGCCCGAGGCGCTCAAGGCGCAGGGCGTGTGGGTCGCGCTGGGGAAGCATCCCGGACTGCATCTGGCGCTGGGTATCGCCAGTGCGCTGTCCAGTTACCTGAACCTGGGCCTGCTCTGGTACTGGCTCGGCAAGACCGATGTCTATCAGCCCAAGGCGGGCTGGGGCGGCTATGTCACCAAGCTGGGGCTGGCCTGCCTGGCGATGGTGGCGGTGCTGCTGGGCCTGCGCTACGGGATGGCGGACTTCACCGGCATGGACAAATGGCACCGCATCGGCAACCTCGCGCTGCTGGTCGGCGGTGGCGGTCTTACCTATCTGGTGGCCCTGGTCGCCATGGGCTTCCGCCCGCGCCACCTGCGGGAGCATTGATCCGGGGGCAGCCCGGCTATACTTCATGGCTATCTCTTGCAAAGCATCGGCCCTGGTGGGCCGCATTCCACGTAGATGAGCAGGCTGTTTAGAAACGTCGAAGGCGGGCAGTTGTTCCCGCACGGAAGCGTGGTCTGCATCGGCGCATTCGACGGCCTGCACCTGGGTCATCGTGCGTTGGTGCGCCACGCCGTTTCGCGCGCGCGCGCGCTGGGCGTGGCCGCCGTGGCGGTGGCTTTCGAGCCGCTGCCGCGCGAGTACTTCGCCCAGGGCGAGCCGCCGCCGCGATTGACCCTGGCCCGTGACAAGGTCGCGATGCTGCGCGAGCTTGGCGTGGATGCGATCGGCCTGCTGCGCTTCGATGCGCGCATGGCCGCGATGCAGGCCGAGGATTTCGTCGAGCAGTTGCTGGTGCACCGGCTGAGCGCGCGCGAGGTGTGGATCGGGCCGGAGTTCTGCTTCGGCAACCGCCGCAAGGGCGATCTGGCCCTGCTGCAGGCGATGGGCCGCGAGCGTGGCTTCAGTGCGGGGGAGATCGAGCCGGTCGACCTGCACGGCGAGCGCATCTCCAGCACCCGCATCCGCCAACTGCTGCGCGCCGGTGATTTCCGTCATGCCGGCGATCTGCTGGGCAGGCCGTATACGATTGGGGGCAGGGTAGTGCGCGGCCGCCAGTTGGGCCGTACGCTGGGGTTCCCGACCGCCAACCTGCGCTTTCCGAAGACGCCGGCGCTGTCGGGGATCTACGCGACCTGGGTCCATGGTGTGTTCGACCAGCCGTGGCCGTCGGTCTCCAGCTTCGGTACGCGTCCCACCGTGGATGGCGTGGAGCCGCTGCTGGAAGCGCACCTGTTTGATTTCCAGGGCGACCTGTATGGCCGCCACATCGATGTCGAGTTCGTCGCCAAACTGCGCGATGAAGAAAAGTTCCAAGATCTGGCTGCGTTGACCGACCAGATGCACCGTGACGCCGAACAGGCCCGTCACATCCTTTCCGAACACAGATTGCGAGCCACTGCGTGAGCCAGGACTACAAAGCCACCCTTCATCTGCCGGCAACCGAATTCCCGATGCGCGGCGACCTGCCCAAGCGCGAGCCGGGCATTCTGTCGCGCTGGGAGGACGAGGGCCTTTACGCCCGCCTGCGCGACAACGCGCAGGGCCGCCCGCTGTTCGTGCTGCACGACGGCCCGCCCTACGCCAATGGCCAGATCCACCTGGGCCACGCGGTCAACAAGATCCTCAAGGACATCATCGTCAAGTCGCGCTACCTGGCCGGCTTCGATGCGCCCTACGTGCCGGGCTGGGATTGCCACGGCCTGCCGATCGAGATCGCGGTCGAGAAGAAGTGGGGCAAGGTCGGCGTCAAGCTCGATGCGGTCGCGTTCCGCCAGAAGTGCCGCGAGTTCGCCGAAGAGCAGATCGAACTGCAGCGCCGCGACTTCAAGCGCCTGGGCGTGATCGGCGATTGGGACAACCCGTACAAGACGCTGAGCTTCGATTTCGAAGCCAACGAGATCCGTGCGCTTTCCAAGGTGTTCGCCAACGGTCACATCGTGCGCGGCGCCAAGCCGGTGCACTGGTGCTTTGACTGTGGCTCGGCGCTGGCCGAGGCCGAGATCGAATACCAGGACAAGACCTCCCCGGCGATCGACGTGGCCTACGTGTCGCGTGATTCGCAGCAGCTGGCCGAGCGCTTCGGCGTGACGCTGCCGGCCGATATCGAGGTGGCGGTGCCGATCTGGACCACCACCCCGTGGACGCTGCCGGCCTCGCTGGCGGTGTCGCTCGGTGCGGAGATCGAGTACGTGCTGGCCGAAGGCCCGGCCCACAACGGCAAGCGCCGTTGGCTGGTGCTGGCCGCCGCGCTGGCCGAGCGGTCGCTGCAGCGCTACGGCGTGGACGGCCTGGTCGTGCACGGTCGTGCCACCGGCGCCGCGCTGGAAAACCTGCTGCTGGCCCATCCGTTCTACCCGCAGCGCGACATCCCGCTGCTCAACGGCGCCCACGTCTCCGATGAAGACGGCACCGGCGCGGTGCACACCGCTCCTGGCCATGGCCAGGAAGACTTCGTGGTCAGCCAGCAGTACGGGCTGATGGACAAGTACAACGCCGGCCAGATCAATCCGGTCGACGGCCGTGGCGTGTACCTGTCCTCGACCCCGCCGGCCGGCGATGTCGAACTGGCAGGCGTGCACCTGTGGAAGGCGCAGCCGCTGATCATCGATGTGCTGCGCGCCTCTGGTGCGCTGCTGGCCTTCGTTGAAATCGTGCACAGCTACCCGCATTGCTGGCGCCACAAGACCCCGGTCGTGTTCCGCGCCACCCCGCAGTGGTTCATCTCGATGGACAAGGCCAACCTGCGCCGCGACGCGATGGCCGCGATCGACAGCGTCGGCTGGTTCCCGAGCTGGGGCAAGGCGCGCATCGGCTCGATGGTCGATGGCCGCCCGGACTGGTGCATCAGCCGCCAGCGCACCTGGGGCGTGCCGATCGCGCTGTTCACCCACCGCGAAACCGGTGAGCCGCACCCGCGCACCGTCGAGCTGATGCAACAGGTCGCCGACCGCGTGCAGGCCGACGGCATCGACGTGTGGTACTCGCTGGACAGCGCCGAGCTGCTGGGCGAGGAAGCGCCGCAGTACGAGAAGGTCACCGACATCCTGGATGTCTGGTTCGACTCGGGCGTGACCCATGAAGGCGTGCTGCTGGCGCGTGGCTTCGGCAAGCCGGCAGATCTGTATCTGGAAGGCTCGGACCAGCACCGCGGCTGGTTCCAGTCCTCGCTGCTGACCGGCGTGGCCATCGACAAGCAGGCCCCGTACAAGCAGTGCCTCACCCACGGCTTCACCGTGGATGAGAAGGGCCGCAAGATGTCCAAGTCGCTGGGCAACGGCATCGAGCCGCAGGACATCATGAAGACCCTGGGCGCGGACATCCTGCGCCTGTGGATCGCCTCGGCCGATTACAGCAATGAAATGTCGCTGTCGCAGGAAATCCTCAAGCGCAACGCGGATGCCTACCGGCGCCTGCGCAACACCGCGCGCTTCCTGCTCGGCAACCTGGACGGCTTCGACCCGGCCCAGCACTTGGTGGCCCCGGCCGACATGGTCGCGCTGGACCGCTGGATCGTGCACCGCGCCTTCGAGGTGCAGGAGAAGATCAAGGCGGCATACACCGGCTACAACATGGCCGAGATCGTGCAGCTGCTGCTGAACTTCTGCAGCGTGGATCTGGGCTCGGTGTATCTGGATGTCACCAAGGACCGCCTGTACACCATGCCGGTGGACTCGCGCGGCCGCCGCTCGGCGCAGACCGCGATGTACCACATCGCCGAAGCGTTCACGCGCTGGATCGCGCCGATCCTGAGTTTCACCGCCGATGAGCTGTGGGGGTACCTGCCGGGCGAGCGCAAGGAGAACGTGCTGTTCGCCACGTGGTACGAGGGCCTGGCCCCGTTGCCGGCCGATGCACCGCTCAACGCGGCCGACTTCGATCAGCTGCTGGCCCTGCGCGAGCAGGTCGCCAAGGTGCTTGAGCCGATGCGCGCCAATGGTGCGATTGGTGCGGCGCTGGAAGCGGAGATCACCGTCGCCGCCGATGCCGAGACCGCCGCGCGCTGGCAGCCGCTGGCCGAGGAGCTGCGCTTCCTGCTGATCAGCGGTGACGTGCAGGTGCGCCCGGCGACCACCGACGAGGTGTTCGTCAGCGCCCAGCCGACCGGCAAGCAGAAGTGCGTGCGCTGCTGGCATTACCGCGCCGATGTCGGCTCGGTGGCTGCGCACCGGGAACTGTGCGGCCGCTGCGTGACCAACATCGACGGTGCCGGCGAAGACCGGCGGTGGTTCTGATGACCGCCGCCCGTCCGCGTCCGAACGCGCTGATCTGGCTGCTGCTGTCGGCGGTGATCATCATCGCCGACCAGTGGAGCAAGGCCTGGGTGCTGTCCAGCCTGCCCGAGTACGAGCCGGTGGTGGTCATCGAGGGCTTCTGGAACTGGTTCCGCACCTACAACACCGGCGCAGCATTCAGCTTCCTGAGCGATGCCGGTGGCTGGCAGCTGTGGTTCTTCGCCGCGCTGGCGGTGGGCATCAGCGGCCTGATGGCCTACTGGATGTGGGGCACCGCGCGCGGTGCCTGGCGCAGCGCCGTGCCTTACGCGCTGGTGATCGGCGGGGCGATCGGCAATGTGATCGACCGCCTCCTGCACGGTCACGTGGTCGATTTCATCCAGTGGCATATCGGGGACCATTACTGGCCCTCGTTCAACATCGCCGACTCGGCGATCGTGGTCGGCGCGGTGGGTATCGCCCTGTTCGGCCTGTTCGACGGCAAGGCTGCCAAAAAAGCGGGATAATTCCCTCCTGTATCCGTAACAACCCGGCTCACGCCGGCCGGAGTATCTGACCGATGGATGTGTTGCTCGCCAATCCGCGTGGTTTCTGTGCCGGTGTCGATCGTGCGATCGAGATCGTCAAGCGCGCGATCGAGACCCTGGGTGCGCCGATCTACGTGCGCCACGAGGTCGTGCACAACCGGTTCGTGGTGGATGACCTCAAGGCCCGCGGCGCGATCTTCGTCGAAGAACTCGATGAAGTGCCGGACGGCAACACGGTGATCTTCAGCGCCCACGGCGTGTCCCAGGCGGTGCGCCAGGAAGCCGAGCGCCGTGGCCTGAAGGTGTTCGATGCGACCTGCCCGCTGGTCACCAAGGTGCACCTGGAAGTGGCCCGCCACTGCCGCGCCGGCCGCGACGTGGTGCTGATCGGCCACGCCGGGCACCCGGAAGTGGAAGGCACGATGGGCCAGTGGAGCCGCGAGCGCGGCACCGGCCAGATCTACCTGGTGGAGGATGTGGAGGAGGTCGCCACGCTGCTCATCGACCAGCCGGAGAACTTCGCCTACACCACCCAGACCACCCTCTCGGTAGATGACACGCGCAGCATCATCGACGCGCTGCGCACCCGCTTCCCGGCGATGCAGGGCCCGAAGAACGACGACATCTGCTACGCCACGCAGAACCGCCAGGACGCCGTGCGCGATCTGGCCAAACGGTGCGATCTGGTGCTGGTGGTCGGTTCGCCGAACAGCTCCAACTCCAACCGCCTGAGTGAACTGGCGCGCCGTGATGGCGTGGAGTCCTACCTGATCGACGGTGCCGACGAGATCGATCCGGCGTGGGTGGCCGGCAAGAAGCACATCGGCCTGACCGCGGGCGCCTCGGCGCCGCAGGTACTGGTGGATGGCGTGATCGCGCGCCTGAAGGAGCTCGGTGCCACCGGTGTGGGCGAACTGGAGGGTGAGCCCGAATCGATGGTGTTCGCGCTGCCGAAGGAATTGCGGCTGCGCTTGGTCGACTGACCGCGCAGCATTCCGCTACGCATGCCATGGCGCTGCCCCGGTAGTGCCGGCCGCTGGCCGGCAGCGCACCCCGGTTGGCCCTGATCCCGACCGGCAGACAGAACGTCACTGCACGCCGCTGTGCCAATCATGGCCGCAACGCGACGCATGACCTTTGGCCATGGGGCAGGGCGCAGGCGGAGGGCTAGGATCAAGAGCTTCCCCCGCCGGAGCCTGCCTGATGAAGATGCGTGCCATTGCCCTGTCCGTGTTGCTGGCCGTGTCCGCCACCGGCGTGCAGGCGCAGACACCGTCACCACAGGACGTGGCCTTCCCGGGTCTGCTGCGCATCGACGTGGACGCGCGCGATATCGGGCGACGCATCTTCAAGGTCAAGGCCACGGTGCCAGCCAAGCCCGGCCCGCTGACCCTGCTGTACCCGCAGTGGCTGCCCGGGGCGCATTCGCCGAGTGGCCCGATCGACAAGCTCGCCGGCCTGGTCGTCACCGCCAACGGCACACCGCTGCAGTGGACGCGCGATCCGTACGACGTCTATGCCTTTACCGTGCAGGTGCCGCAGGGCGCCAGCGAAGTGGTGGCCGAGTTCAAGTTCCTCTCTTCGCAGGGCACCCAGGGCCGCGTGGTGATGACCCCGGACATGCTCAACCTGCAGTGGAATGCCAATTCGCTGTACCCGGCCGGGGTGATTACCCGCAACATCCAGGCGCAGGCCACCGTGACGCTGCCGCCGGGCTGGTCGTACGCCACCGCGCTGGATACCGAGCGCCGCGAAGGCGACACCGTGGTGTTCAAGCCGATCAGCTACGACCATCTGGTCGACTCGCCACTGTTCGCCGGCCGCCACTTCCAACGCTTTGATCTGGATCCCGGTGCCAAGGTGCCGGTGCACCTGAATGTCTTCGCCGATGAGGCCAAATCGCTGGCCGCCAAGCCAGAGCAGATTCAAGCGCATCGCGCGCTGGTGCAGCAGATGTACAAGCTCTACGGCGCACGCCACTTCGACCGCTACGAGTTCCTGCTGGCGTTGACCGACAAGCTCGGCGGCATCGGTCTGGAGCACCAGCGCTCCAGCGAGAACAGCGGCGACACCGGCTACTTCACCGAGTGGGACAAGACCTGGCTGGGCCGTGATCTGCTGCCGCACGAGTTCAATCACTCCTGGAACGGCAAGTACCGTCGGGGCGCCGATCTGACCACAGCCAACTTCAACGTGCCGATGGGCGACAGCCTGCTGTGGCTGTACGAAGGCCAGACCCAATTCTGGGGCCAGGTGCTGGCCGCGCGCTCCGGGCTGTGGAGCCCGCAGCAGACCCGCGACGTGCTGGCCAATGTGGCGGGCACCTATGATCGCGGTCGCCCCGGCTTGGCCTGGCGCAACCTGCAGGACACCACCAACGACCCGACCATCGCGCAGCGCCGCGCGCTGGCCTTCCGCAACTACCAGATGAGCGAGGACTACTACTCCGGCGGCCAGATGGTGTGGCTGGAGGTGGAGGGCAAGCTGCGCGCGCTGACCGGCAATAAGCGCGGCCTGGATGACTTCGCCAAGGCGTTCTTCGGCATGAACGATGGCGACTGGAACGTCCATCCGTACACCTTCGACGAGGTGGTGAGTACGCTCAATGGCGTGGCGCCGTTCGACTGGGCCAGCTTCCTGCGCGAGCGCCTGGATGGGCACGGTCCGTTGACCGGCGGTCTGGAAGCGGCCGGCTGGAAACTGGTCTACACCGATACGCCGAACGAGGCGTTCAAGGCACAGGAAACCCGCGGCAAGAACAGCAACCTGCTGTACTCCATCGGCCTGTCTGTCAGCGAGTCCGGCTACATCGGCGATGTGCTGTGGGACAGCCCGGCGTTCAATGCCGGTCTGATTCCCGGCATGAGCGTGGTCGCGCTTAATGGACGTGTGTTCAAGGCCGAGCAGTTGAAGGAGGCGATCACCGCCGCCAAGACCGACAAGGCACCGCTGACGCTGCTGGTGAAGAGCTTCGATCGCATCGATACGGTGACGCTGGATTATCACGATGGGCTGAAGTATCCGTCGCTGGAGCGCATCGCGGGCAAGCCGGACCGGTTGGCGGAGTTGTGGAAGGCGCGGTGATGCCGTGTCCTCGCCCGAGGCAGCGAGGATTCATGGTGGATGCGTTATCAAACGCGCTGGACTGGATGCGAAGGTGGCACGGACGCTCATGCTTGGAAAACACGGGAAGGCACGAGTGGCAGTGGTGCTCGTCGCTGCGGCCGGCATCTTCGTAGGAGCGTTGGCACTTCGAAGTCAGGACAGCGTTCCGGCTGGCCAACACGTGCGGAGCACTACCGGTGATGCTGCCTCTCCGGTGGCGCTCAGTGGGATGCGCGTGCCGGCCTCGGTCACTGCGCCACCGCCGGCACCGGGCACGTTCCGTTCGTTGGGACCCAAAGCCTACGAGCTGTCGCGCCAAGGCTCGAGCCGTCCACCCGGCGATGCGCTGGCCTACGTCCAGCAGTTGCTGCCGCGCTCGAAGGCTGGCGACGGTACCGCCAGCTACGACATCTATCTGACCGTGCTTGAGTGCCGCACGTTCACCTCCGACCGGGTGGATCAACTCGCGCAGTCCGCGGCACTGGTGGGTGCAGAGAAGGCATTCCTGGAGCGCTCCGAGCGTCTGCTTCGCGAGTGCGGCGCGCTGGTGCTTGATCGCGATCTGTATCCCGGCAACTGGCTCGAAACGGCGGCGCTGCAGGGCTCTGTCGAGGGTCAACTGGACTATGCACGCTCGCCCAAGGATGTGCTGGGCACCTACGCGGATATCCTGGAAGACCCGGAGCGGGCCGTGGCGTGGAAGCACACCGCAGGGCAATACCTGGAAACGCTGGCCCGCAGTGGCAGCATCGATGCGGTCGCCAAGCTGGCCCAGGATTACGAACACGGCGGCATCGTGCCGCGCGATCCGGTTGCCGCCTACGCCTACAACCTGGCCTTGCAGCAGGTGAATCCCAACTACGTCTCCCCGCTGGTCATGCAATCGCTGGATGCTGCATTGAACGCAGACCAGCGGGCACGCGCACGGCTGCTGGCCAACACCGTCCACGGCGCATGTTGCGTGCCATAGCGCGCATCACGTTCGCGCGGCGCGGGTGGTGGATCAGTCTGCGGCGTCCACATCCTGGGCGCTCTCACACGCACGCTTCGGCGCACACAGGCGATCCAGCAGCGCCAACGTGACCCCGTTGCTCCAGCCGAAGCCATCCTGCAGCGGGTACTCGCCACCGCCGCCGCCGGTGGCCGAACCGTCCACCACATATTTCTCCACCAGCTTGCCCTCGCGGTCGTACACCGTCTGCACGGTGCGCAGGAAGCGCGTGCCGATCCGGCGGGCGAGGGTGTCCTGCCCATAGCGCTGCAGCCCGTCCACTGCGACCCACTGCAACGGTGCCCAGCCATTCGGGGCATCCCATTGCTGGCCGGTCGTCACGGTGGTGGTCAGCAGTCCGCCATCGCGCAGCAACTGAGCCTGGACGGCCTCCGCGGTACGGCGTGCCTGCGTGCGGTCAGCAACGTCCAGCCACAAGGGGAACAGAGCGGCTGCGGTCAGGGCAGGGCGGGTCTGGCTACGCTCCAGATCGAGATCCACGTACCAGCCTTGCGTGTCATCCCAGAGCAGTTGGTTGATGGCGTGCTGACGCGCCTTCGCCAGTTGGGTGAAGGTGCGTGCGCCGCTGCGATCACCGGCCGCCTTGCTGGCGCGGGCCACGGTCGTTTCCAGATGGAACAGCAGACTGTTCAGATCCACCGGCACGATCGCCGTGGTATGGATGCTCGCCAACGCAGACGGCTCGGCGAGCCAGCGTGAGCTGAAATCCCAGCCCGATTCCGCCCCGGCGCGCAGGTCGCGATACACCTGCGAGGGCGCGCGCTGTGGCGCCTGGGCGGCGGTGGCCAGATCGTCCATCCACGACTCGGTGCGTGGCACCGCGCGGTCGTCCCAGTAACGGTTGAGCAGTTGCCCGTCCGCCAGCCTGACCGCCCGCTCGCGTGCCTCGCCCGGCGCCAGCGCTTCCGCGCCGCGCATCCAGAATGCATGCTCGATGCGTAACTGTGGCAGGTAACGGCGGTAGGCCTCGTCGCCCTCATGCGTAGCGAGCAGATCCACCATCAGGCTGAAGAACGGCGGCTGCGAGCGGCTGAGGTAGTAGCTGCGGTTGCCGTTGGGGATATGGCCGTAGCTGTCGAGTTGCCATGCGAAGTTGTCCACCATGTCGCGCACCTGCTGCCAGCGGCCACTGGAGGCCAGCCCGAGCAGGGTGAAATAGCTGTCCCAGTAGTACACCTCCCGGAAGCGCCCGCCGGGCACGACGTAGGGCTTGGGCAGCGGCAGCAGCGAGCCGTTCGGATCCACCGTGTCGGTGGTGCGGGTCAGCACGGGCCACAGCCCCTCGATGTGCGCGCGCAGCGTCTCGCCCGCTGGTGGCACGTAGGGCTGGGTGTCACCGGGCACCGCGAAGTGCTCGGCCACGAAGGCTGCCAGGTCGACTCCGGGCTCAGTCCTGGCGCGCCGCCACTGGGTGAGGAGGGCAGCGCTGGGCTTGTGGGGCACTGCATCCGCGAAGGTCTTCTGATCCTTGAACAGGTGCGCCCCCTGGACCTGCTGGAACAGCGGCTGCCACTGCTGGTCCGGCGTCTGTGGCATCGGCGCCGTGCCTTGTGCCAGCGCGGGGGCACTGAACAACAGGGATGACAGCAGCAGACCGGCCAAGCGGGGACAGGGGCGCATGGGATGCCTCCGGAGGTGGGGAATCCACTGTAGGGGCTGGTGCGTCAAGGCTTGGTGCTGCTGGAGCACGTCGGGTCGACCCGTTGGCGCGCGGCGGTTCGGTGGCGCGCGCGCTTCCCTGATTGACCAAAGTGGTCCGCACCCCCTAGAATTCACGACCTCGCCGGAATAGCTCAGTTGGTAGAGCGGCGCATTCGTAATGCGTAGGTCGTAGGTTCGATTCCTATTTCCGGCACCAGATACAGCAAAAAGCCCCGGCCTTGGTCGGGGCTTTTTGTTTCTGGTAGCGCCGGGCCATGCCCGGCGGAATGTTGGCTCCTGGTAGTGCCAGCCCGTGGCTGGCAGCCCCAATTTCCGAATCTCGCGGCCTGCCGGCTTCCCAGGCGCTTAGCTCCTCGCACAGTCCCTGACCTGGCAACCGCAGCCGGCCACTCCTGTGCTATGACTACTCAGCCATGCTTCAAGGCTCTTTCAGGGATTGAAGGGATGCGCGGGTTTCGGGGAAAGTGCACGCGATTTGTCGATCCGCTTTAGGAGATTTGAAGATCGAATTCGGAAGTTGGGTCGCGCAGGCGCCTGGCGGTACTGTGTGGTGCTGATAAGCTTTGCCCTGTCGCCATACGCAGTTGCCCGGCCGACGATCCCTTACAGCTGCGCTAGATAGGTAGGAAAAACAATGTGCGTCGCCATCTACGATTGCGTTGTCGTTGCTTCCATCAGCTTTGGTGTTCTCTCAGCATTGGCTTGGCTTCGCTCAAGCACTGTCAAGATCTCGCATGAGAAGGCGATGGCTAAGCGCAGGCGAAATGCAGAGAAAAAGGGACTCGCGCCAAACTATGCCAGCGCTAGCCTGGACGGATGGGACATGTCGGCAACTTTTGCCGCTCAATCAAAATGGGGAAGCATTGGCGCGTTTCTGGCGGCTTGCGCAGTAGGGCTGCAGGCTGTTGGTCAATACCTCGAAAACGTGTAGCCATTCGCTCTAGGCTAAGCCGGTTGGGGGCTTGATATTCCAGTTTGGCGGGGGAGCTTACGCCACCGGCCGAGGAAGTGACCGGCTTCCTCGGCCGTGCCCGATGTACCTACTCCGTAAAGGCGAAGTGTCGGACCTGGTCGCTGTATTCAACCCGATCGACCTTCACCGGGAGGCGATAGATGCGCTGGCCGGATACGTCCACCTGCATGAACTGAGGCTCGCCGACAGTCATGAACGTTCGGCTGAGTTTCTGATTGCTCCACAGTACATCGCCTTTTCCGTGCTTGACCGAGGCTTGCCAAGATCTTCCCCAAGTGCCACGTTGGGGGGCCTCTTCCACGCGATCGGGGCGATAAGCGCCGAGCGGCGTATTCGTCCAGTGCGGCCCGTCGAAGACAAATACATACTTCACGTCTCCAGCTTTCGGGAAATCCGCTGGGGGGTTTGCCATCGTGAGCACTGCAAGTTGCATGTCCTCACTCCATGCGACCGCGATCAGACCATCGAAGTAGAAGCGACGAGTAGCAGCAAGCTTGGCAATACGGCCTTTGACCGTCTCAAGGGTTGCCCTAGGATTGTCACGACGTGCACGGTTGACATACATCTCCCATTCTTTGGGCAGCACCGGTCGTTCTGGTAGCAAAGCGGCACCCAGCAGGTAGCTATCCCAACTCCCTTCTCTATATTCGAGCCTTGTATAGCCGTTGAGCACATCTGGACCAGGCTTCTTCAAAGACTCAACGGATGGGGCCGCCGCGCCAGGTCGGAGATGTTTGGTTGCATCGCCCAGCAACTTGCCAAGGCTGTTGTCATCAGCATGTGCCGCTACTGGAATAAGAAGTGCCAGCCACACCAAACGCTTCATGTGTCACTCCATTGAATGCGCGCTATGAGTAGTCCAGTATAGACAGGGATTTGGAGAGCCTGCAGTGGTAGTCGCCTGTCAGTTTATTGACGCCTGGAATGTGACATGACTGATGTTGCTTACAACTTTCAGAAAACGCTGAAAGAATTTGTCGAACATGAACTGCTGTCCGACGACGATCTGATCTGTCTTATGGCACAGCATCGAAAGGTGCTGTTAGCCAGGGTCGAGTCTCTGGCCAAAGGTTCATTTTTTGAGGGGGCTCAGAAGCGCTCAATGCGGCTTTTTGAACTGGGTCAGGCCAGGAATGCACTTAGGATCCACGACGAGGCCCCCGATGCAATTGCTGCTGGCAACTATGGTCACTACGCTGTGAAAGCGTTCGCAGAAGGGTGCTTAAGCCCTACTCATGCCAGGGCTTCTTACGCTTTGGCTATCCGGCCACTCGCGGATTATGAGCTTCACAACTACACGAAGGAGATGAGCGACCATCCGGATATGTTGGCGGGCTGGCGGAAGTGGCTTGCTTCTGACAAGCCTATTCGGGGAGTTGACGTAAATCTATTGACGTCGGTCATTGTCGACAAGAAAGCCTATTTCAGGATGCTTGGGGCATCCAGAACGGAGATGGAGAGCCGCAGGAGACTGCTTGATCAGTTAAATGTGCCGCCACCGCCACCGCCACCGCTGCCGTCAGGGCCAGACTGAAGGAGCGTTTCAGGGCATTTGTATGGCGGTGGCGCTTGCGAGGGACCCCTGGACATCAATGTCAGCGCCTGATAGTCCGCGCGGACTGGATTGTAGAGCTGCCTATACCAGTTGAACCCGGCGCGGCGGCCAGGCCTACGTTGTGCTCGTTGCATGTATGCAGGGCTTGCCGGGTGCCAAACCCGCTGTTAGGCGTGCAGCGCGGTTGGCCCGTGCAGGTGACGGTGGGCGGTATTCCCCCCGTTTCTAACGGTCGCCAAAAGTGGAACTATGCTCCCAACGCCAGTCTCTGCATCGGCGTGACGCCGCCGAGCACCATGTTCGGGCGCTCGTGGTTGTAAGTCCATAGCCAAACGGGTGGCGATGTCTTGGACTTGCTCGATGTCATGGAACAGGTTGCTTGCAAGCCAGGCGTAGCAAACGGTCCGGTTTTAGCGCTCGATGTAGGCGTTCTGCTGCGAATTTCCTGTCTGGATGTAATGCAGTGCAATGCCTTTCTGTTCGGCCCACGCGTGCAGCGCTCCACTGATGTATTCCGGGCCGTTATCGCAGCGTATCGCAACTGGCTTGCAGCGTCATTCGATGACCTGCTCCAGGCTTCGGATCACACGCGCCGCAGGCAGGGAGATATCGACCTCCATCGCCAGTCCCTGCCGGTTGAAATCGTCCAGCACATTCAGAAGCCGGAAGCTTCGCCCATCTGCGAGCTGATGGTGCATGAAATCCATCGACCAGGTCTGGTTAGCTGCCTCGGGCACCGCCAGTGGCTCCGGCGTCTCTCGGATGATGCGCTTGCGCGGCTTGATGCGGACTTAAGCTCCAGCGCCAGGTTGGCAGCAGGCTCGATTTCTGCTCCCGGCACCAGATGCAGCAAAAAGCCCCGACGTTGCCGGGGCTTTTTGTTGGTTACTGACCCGTCCTGAATTGAGTTGACACCTTTTCCCACAGGAAGAGGAATGTTCAATGGATTCAACACTCAGGCGCAGCCAGCGGGATTACTCGCTGGCCTTCAAATTGTCGGTGGTCGACCAGGTCGAGCGCGGGGAACTGACCTACAAAAAGGCCCAGGAGCGATACGGGATCCAAGG
>NZ_JBDJKY010000015.1:0-79836 GCF_039673075.1 Stenotrophomonas sp. TWI819
CGCGATGCCCTTGTGGGCGAAATAAAGGAGGAGGGGGCGGCCGCAGGCCGACGCCGGGGGACATTCGCCGGCAAGGGCATCGCGACCCAGCGCCCTACCAACTAGGCGCCGCGACTGGATAAGGCATGCTTCTTTGCGTGGAAGCCTATGTCACACCGCGCGTACCGCCAGGAACATGTCCACGCAGTCGTGCATCACCTGCTGCTGCTGTGCCGGCGTGAGCGGTGGCTGGCCGAAGGTGATCTGCGGCCAGAACGCGAAGGCCTTCAGCATCGCCTGCAACTGGTGGGCCGCCTCGGCCGGCGGCATGTCCAGCCGCAGCCGCCCATCGGCCTGGGCGGCGCGGATCCAGCCGGTCAGGCCTTCTTCCTTCTCGGCAAGCTTGTCCATCATCGCGCGCGCCCGTTCGGGCGCGTGCACCAGCTCGGCCATCGCCACCCGGGACAGATCGATGAAGCCGGGGTCCTCCAGCAGGTGCATCTTGCGCGCCGCGAACAGCAACAGTTGATCGCGCAGCGGCCGTGCCGGGTCGTACGGCACGACAGCCAGTGCCTGGCTGGCCTCGAACAGTTGCCACAGGATGGCGGTAAACAGCTCGTCCTTGCTGGCGAAGTGGTTGTACACGGTGCGCTTGGATACCTCGGCCGTGGCCGCGATGCGGTCCATGCTGGTGCCCGCGAAACCGAATTCCCGGAACTCGGCCACCGCCGCTTGGAGGATGGCCGCGCGCTTGCGGTCGGTCAGGCGGCTGGGGCGGTCGGAAGTGCTCATGGGATTATTTTACACCGTTCAGTTTACTTTTCGGAAAAGGCAAGTACACTCGCCGGTGTACTTTCCAGGGCAAGCCCCGATGACGCGTCGCCTGCCTCGATTCCTCCTCCTTCTGACGGTGTTGATCGCCATGTCCATTGGCCTGTTGACCTGCGGTGCCCGCCCGGCTGCCGCCTATGACCAGTCGCCGCAGTTCGGCGACGGGCGCTTCCACAATCCCGTCGGCAAGAGCGCGCTCGGCTTCGTCGGCACGCTGGGTGTGATGTGGAAAATGCTGTTCGAAAAGCCCGCCGACGCCACTCCGCTGGCCCCGATTCCGGTGCAGGCGCTGAGCCGCCAGGCCCTGCTCGACGCGCCCGACGACAGCCTGTGGCGACTGGGTCACTCGACGATGCTGATGAAGCTGGACGGCCATTTCTGGCTGACCGACCCGGTCTTCGCCGAACGTGCCTCGCCGATGTCGTTCATGGGGCCCAAGCGGTTCCACGCACCGCCGTTGAGCATCGACGAACTGCCGCCCATCACCGGCGTGATCATCTCCCACGACCACTACGATCACCTCGATCACGATGCCATCCTCGCGCTCGCGCCCAAGGTGCAGCACTTCGTCACCGCGCTCGGCGTGGGCGACCGCTTGATCGGATGGGGCGTGCCTGCCGCGAAGGTCGTGCAGCTGGACTGGTGGCAGGACACCCGCGTGGAAGGCCTGAAAATCGTCGCGACCCCGGCCCAGCATTTCTCCGGCCGCACCCTCGCCGACGGCAACCGCACGCTGTGGGCGTCGTGGGTGATCGACACCGGTCGTACCCGGATCTTCTTCAGCGGCGACACCGGCTACTTCGACGGCTTTGCCCGCATCGGCGAGCGCTACGGCCCGTTCGACCTGACCATGATCGAGACCGGTGCCTACGATGCGCAGTGGCCGGATGTGCACATGCAACCCGAACAGAGCCTGCAGGCGCATCTGGACGTGCGTGGCAGGGTAATGATGCCGATCCACAACGGCACCTTCGATCTGGCCCTGCATCCGTGGACCGAACCGTTCGAGCGCATCACCGCGCTGGCGCAGGAACAGGGCGTGGCGCTGACCGCGCCGCACATGGGCGAACGTCTGGATATCCGGGCACCGGCGCCATCCACGCAGTGGTGGCGCGAAGGACAGCCGGCGACGAAGTGAGAGCGGCTGCGTGCGGCTCCGCACCGGCATGACGCGCTTGGCGATAAAGTAGGCTCAGGCGCCCGGCGCGTCATCGTCCAACACGGAGCACGCAATGAAACGACTGATCCTGGTAGCGGCCTGCGCCTTCGCGCTGGCGGCCTGCAGCAACCCCGAGGCCGAGCGCCAGGCGCAGGAAGCCGCCGCGGCCGCCGCCAAGGCGCAGCAGGAAGAGAAGGCCGAAGGCGTGGCCAAGCAGTACGACATGGCCGTCGCCTCGCAGGATTGGGAGCGCGCGCGCATCCACGGGGGTTCGCTGCTGGATCAGTACAAGGACACCGACGTGGCCGCCCGGATTGAACCGGGCTACGCCGAGGTCAAGGCCAAGGCCGACGCCGCGCGCGAGACGCGCCGTCTGCAGGCGCTGTGGCAGTACAACAAGATCCCGATCGGCACCAAGGGCATCCAGGCCTCCGCGCAGATCTACAGCAAGGAGCGCGTGGATGTAGACGGCAGTGGCGCCAAGCCGGTGCAGCTGGTGTTCCGCGACCATCCCGAGTGGAAGCGCCACGCCTATCTGGTGCTGCAGGCCGGGGATTTCCGCTGCCCGAAGTGCCAGGTCAAGGTGACCGTCGACGATGGCAAGCCGGTCTCGATGGCCGCCTGGCGTCCGGATACCGATGAAGCCATCGCGATGTTCATCACCGACCAGAAGGCGCTCTGGAATCTGGCGCGCAAGGCCAAGGTGATCAGCATCGAATTCCCGGTCAAGGCGGGCGGCACGCGCACGGCCGTGTTCGAAACCGGCGGCGTGGACGCCAGCCAGATGCCGCAGTGGTGGCAGTGAGCGGCCTGCCGGCGATCCGTCACTGGGTGTTCGACATGGACGGCACGCTGACCGTGGCCGTGCATGATTTCCAGCGCATCAAACGGGAACTTGCGATACCGCCGGATGACGACATCCTCAGCCACCTCGCCGCGCTCCCGGCCGAGGTGGCGGCGGCCAAGCACGACTGGCTGCTCGCGCACGAACGTACGCTCGCCGAGCAGGCGCAGGCGGCCCCCGGCGCAGTGGCCCTGGTACGCGCGCTGCATGCCGCGGGCTGCCGGCTGGGCATCCTCACCCGCAATGCGCGCGAACTCGCCCAGGTGACGCTGCAGGCGATCGGTGTGGGGGACATGTTCGCCCCCGATGACATCATCGGCCGCGACGAAGCCGAGCCCAAGCCATCACCGGCCGGGCTGCAGTACTTCGTTGACCGCTGGCAGGCCGTTCCCGCCCGGATGGTGATGGTCGGCGACCATCGCTTCGACCTGGAATGCGGCCGCGCCGCGGGCACCCGCACCCTGCTGGTCAACACCCCGGGCAACCCCTGGCCGGGCCTGGCCTGCTGGCACCTGGCCGATTGCGGGCAGGTGCAGGCGGCATGGGAAGGCAAGCAGATGTCGGCCTGACCGCGCCGAACAAGGGCCGCCGCGTGGTCTACCGCGGTGGACCCGGAAAGCAGCCAGGCATGGCCTGGCTCTACCCTCATCCCCCCGATCCCCGTCTGGTGGAGAGCCCCCTTGGTGTTCAAGGGGGCGCGCCAACGGCGCGGGGATGAGGTGGGATGCGCGGGACGGTTGCGCCGCAGGCGCAGTCGTCTCAAGGGGGCGCGCCAACGGCGCGGGGATGAGGTGGCATGCAATTGGGACCCGCGATTCGCTATGGCGAATCGTGGGCCGCGTTTGATCGCACTGCGATCAAACGGTCAACGCGTAACCAAACTGCTGCTTGAACTGCTCATTGAACTCATCGAACGTGAAGCGCTGGTTCTGGGTGCCCGGGTGCTCGACCTTCAGCGCGCCCATCAGGTTGCCCATGCGGCCGATGGTCAGCCAGTCGTAGCCCTTCTCGATGCCGTAGATCAGGCCGGCGCGGAACGCATCGCCACAGCCGGTCGGGTCCACCACGCGGCGCTCGTGCGCCGGCGGGATGTCATAGGTCTTTTCCGGGGTGTGGATGACCGCGCCCTTGGGGCCGCGCGTGGTGATGTAGGCCTTGACCCGGCTCACGATCGCCTTTTCATCCCAGCCGGTGCGCTCCTGCAGCAGGTTGGACTCGTAGTCGTTGACCACGACGTAGTCGGCCTGCTCGATGAAGGTGCGCAGCTCCGGGCCGTTGAACAGCGGCATGGCCTGGCCCGGGTCGAAGATGAACGGCACGCCGGCGTCGAAGAATTCCTGCGAGTTCTGGATCATGCCTTCGCGCCCGTCCGGGCCGACCAGGCCCAGGGTCACGCCGGGCACGTCTTTCACGTGGTTCTCGTAGGACCGCATCATCGCGCCCGGGTGGAAGGCGGTGATCTGGTTGTTGTCGTGATCGGTGGTGATGAACGCCTGCGGGGTGAACAGCTCATCGATCACCTTGACCCGGCTCAGGTCGATGCCCAGGCCCTGGAAGTATTCGCGGTACGGGCCGAAATCCGAACCCACGGTGCCCATCGGGATCGGCTCGCCACCCAGCAGGTACAGGTTGTAGGCGATGTTGCCGGCGCAACCGCCGAATTCACGACGCATCCGCGGCACCAGGAACGACACATTCAGGATGTGCACCTTGTCCGGCAGGATGTGATTCTTGAACTGGTCCGGGAACACCATGATGGTGTCGAAGGCAAGAGAACCACAGATCAAAGCGGACA
Organism: Stenotrophomonas sp. TWI819; assembly: GCF_039673075.1. Classification (NCBI taxonomy): domain Bacteria; kingdom Pseudomonadati; phylum Pseudomonadota; class Gammaproteobacteria; order Lysobacterales; family Lysobacteraceae; genus Stenotrophomonas; species Stenotrophomonas sp. TWI819. Next base: position 4,609 of record NZ_JBDJKY010000015.1, read on the forward strand.
TCGAGTAAGGCCTATGCGGAAGGGGGTTTGAGGCCCGTTGGGCGGGCAACGAAACGGCGCCCTGCGGCGCCCTGCGGCGCAAAGGTTAACGGGTAGGGCGGCTTTGGGCCAGAACCCGGGCTGTCCGGATTGGCCTGAATGGCCGTGAAGGCTGGCGTTCGGCCAGATTTGTCCTTGCTCGCGCACAGGGGGATTGCTAGGCTTGTCGACCTCGAATTCTGCCCATTTTTTCGCCATCCCGCGTTGGGCGCGACACCCCTCAGGATCAACTCCCAGATGTTCAAGAAACTGCGTGGCATGTTCTCCAATGACCTGTCCATCGACCTGGGCACGGCCAACACCCTCATCTACGTGCGTGGGCAGGGGATCGTGCTGAACGAGCCGTCGGTCGTGGCCGTGCGCCAGGACCGTGCCATCGGTGGTACCCGTTCCGTGGCTGCCGTGGGCGCCGAGGCCAAGCAGATGCTCGGCCGTACCCCGGGGCACATCACCACCATCCGCCCGATGAAGGACGGCGTCATCGCCGACTTCACCTACACCGAGGCGATGCTCAAGCACTTCATCAAGAAGGTCCACAAGTCGCGCTTCCTGCGCCCGAGCCCGCGCGTGCTGGTCTGCGTGCCGGCCGGCTCGACCCAGGTCGAGCGCCGCGCCATCAAGGAATCGGCCGAGGAGGCCGGCGCGCGTGATGTGTTCCTGATCGAAGAGCCCATGGCCGCTGCGATCGGCGCCGGCATGCCGGTCACCGAAGCGCGCGGCTCGATGGTCATCGACATCGGCGGCGGCACCACCGAAGTGGCGGTGATCTCGCTCAACGGCATCGTCTACTCGGCCTCCGTGCGCATCGGCGGCGACCGTTTCGACGAGTCGATCACCAACTACGTGCGCCGCAACCACGGCATGCTGATCGGTGAAGCGACCGCCGAGCGGATCAAGGTCGAGCTGGGCTGCGCCTACCCGCAGGCGGAAGTGATCGAGATGGAAATCTCCGGCCGCAATCTCGCCGAGGGCGTGCCGAAGATGATCAAGATCAACTCCAATGAAGTGCTGGAAGCCCTGCACGAGCCGCTGTCGGGCATCGTCAGCGCGGTCAAGCTGGCGCTGGAGCAGACCCCGCCGGAACTGTGTGCCGACGTCGCCGAGCGCGGCATCGTGCTGACCGGTGGTGGCGCGCTGCTGCGTGACATGGACCGCCTGATCTCCGAGGAAACCGGCCTGCACGTGCAGGTGGCCGATGACCCGCTGACCTGTGTGGCCCGCGGTGGTGGTCGTGCGCTGGAGCTGGTGGACATGCACGGCAACGAGTTCTTTGCGCCGGAGTGAGCCGTACCGGCCGTGTATCGTAGACGCGCCTCTGCGGCGTGATGCCTCCGGCAAGCTTCGCTTGCCGGGCGTCACCTCGCCGGGGCGTTGTCGCATGCTGTTCCCGCTGCGCTCTTGTTCCGCGCGCTTCATCCACACTATTTCCAGTCGACGCCTGTGCCGCCTTACGCCGGTCCTCCCGTAGCCTCCCGTCAGGGCGATGCCGCCAGTCCGCTGCGCCTGCTCGCTTACCTGGCGTTGGCCATCACCCTGATCGTGCTGGATGACCAGGCCGGCTGGCTGTCGCGCCTGCGCGCGCAGGCCAACGTGCTGGTGCAGCCGGTATGGGCGCTGGCCGGCCTGCCGGGGCGCCTGGGCACGCAGGTCAAGGACAACGCCGCCAGCCATGGCCAGCTGGTCACCGAAAACCGCGAACTGCGCAATCAGCTGCTGATCGCCAATGCCCGGCTGACCCGCCTGCAGACCGCCGCGCTGGACAACGCCCAGCTGCGCGAGCTGCTCAACGTGGCCGAACGCAGCGGACTGGACGTACAGCTCGCCCCGATCCTGGATATCGACCTGGACCCGGTGCGCCAGCGCCTGGTACTGGCCGCCGGCACCCGCGATGGCGTGCATGTCGGCCAGGCGGTGATCGATGCCGGTGGCCTGATGGGCCAGGTGATCGCCACCACCGGCAACAGCGCGACGGTGCTGCTGCTCACCGACCCCGACCATGCCGTGCCCGTCACCGTTGCCCGTAATGGCGTGCGCCTGATTGTCTATGGTCGCGGCGACACCTTGGAGCTGCGCGACATTCCGCTCAGCGCCGGGGTGGAAGTGGGCGACGAGATCGTGACCTCCGGCCTGGGCGGGCGCTTCCCGGCCGGGTTCCCGGTCGGCAGCATCACCGCGCTGCGCCCGGATGACACCCATGCCTTCCTGGTCGGCGAGCTGAAGCCGGCCGCCCAGCTTGATCGCGGTCGCGACGTGTTGCTGCTGCGCCCGGGCGAGGCGATCCGCATTCCGCCGAACCTGCGTCGCGACGCGGGTGAAGCCAGTGGGCCGGCTGCTGCGCCGCTGCAGGACGGCGCGCCGGCAGGCACCGCAGCGCCGGCCAGTGCCGCCCCGGCGGGTTCATCCCCGGCCTCCACGGCACCTGCGACGGCGCCCGCCAATGCACCGCAGGCCAACCGGCCCGGTCCATCCGCGCCGGTGCCGGTGACTCCGCGTCGCCCCGCAGCCTCGCCTGCGCCCGCGCCTGAAGCCGGCGCCGCGCCGCCGGAGGAACAACGATGAGCCGCCTGCGCGACAAACCCTGGGTGCTGCCGGTGAGTCTGGTCGTGGCGCTGCTGCTCGGCCTGTTGCCGCTGCCGGCGCTGCTGCAGCCGCTGCGTCCGTACTGGCTGGCACTGGTGCTGGCCTACTGGGTGATCGAAACACCGGACCGGGTCGGGCTGGGCATCGCCTTCGCCAGCGGCGTGATCGCCGATCTGCTCTACGGCGGCGTGCTTGGCGAGCAGGCGCTGCGGCTGGTGATCCTGACCTTCATCCTGCAGCGCTTCCGGGCGCGGATCCGCTTCTTCCCGATGTCCCAGCAGATCCTGGCAATCGGCGGCCTGCTGTTCAACGACCGCATCGTCAGCGCGGTGGTGCACATCGTGGTCGGCGAGCCGACCCTGCCGTGGTCGTACTGGTGGGCCCCGCTGCTGGGCATGGCGCTGTGGCCGCTGGTGTTCGTGCTGCTGGACGCGCTGCGCTTCGGGCGACGCGGGCGCTGACATGTACATGCGCCGCCAGGCCAAGAATCCGCATGCCGAGGCAGAACAGTTCCGGCGCCGTGCCGCGCTGGGCTTCCTCGGTGTACTGGTATGCCTGTTCGGCCTGGGCGGCTGGTACTTCAAGCTGCAGGTGATGGACCACGACATCTACGCCACGCGCTCGGAGGCCAACCGGATCAAGCCGCGGCCGGTGGTGCCGGGGCGCGGGATGATCTACGACCGCAACGGCCGGCTGCTGGCCGAGAACGTACCGGCGTTCCGCCTGGACATCACCCCGGACAAGGTCAAGGACATGGACGCCACCCTGGCGGGCCTGTCGAAGATCCTCGCGCTCAGCCCGGAAGATATCGAGACCTTCAACAAGTCGCGCAAGGCGCGTCGCAGCTTCCTGCCGGTCACGCTCAAGCTGCGTGTCACCGATGAAGAGATGGCGCGCTTCGCGGTGGACCGCTGGCGCTTCCCGGGCGTGGAGCTGGAGCCGTACCTGACCCGTCGTTACCCGTACGGCGATCTGTTCGCGCACATCATCGGCTACGTCGGCCGGGTCGATGACAAGGACCTGGAGATGCTGGGCGAGGGCAATGCCGCGTTGACCCACATCGGCAAGTCCGGGCTGGAGCGCTATTACGAGCAGCAGCTGCGCGGCAAGGTCGGCTACGAGCAGGTCGAGACCAACGTGCAGGGCCGCGCGATCCGCACCATCGGCCGGGTCGCGGCGCAGTCGGGCAGCGATCTGCGGCTGTCCATCGATGCCGATCTGCAGCGCGCGATGGTCGCCGCCTTCGGCGAGTTCGAAGGCGCAGCGGTGGCGATGGACCCGCGCACCGGCGAAGTGCTGGCGATGGTCAGCCTGCCATCCTACGACCCCAACCTGTTCGTCAACGGCATCTCGCATGCCGATTTCAAGGCGCTCAACGACAACCCCTCGCGGCCGCAGTTCAACCGCCTGGTGCTGGGCGGCGTCGCGCCGGGTTCGACGATCAAGCCGCTGATCGGCCTGGCCGGCCTGGACAGCGGCGTGCGCAAGCCCGAAGACAAGATCCTGTCCACCGGCATGTTCTATCTGCCGGGCACTTCGCGTGGCTGGGGCGATGCCAACCGTGGCGGCCATGGCTGGACCGATCTGCGCAAGTCGATCACCCAGTCGGTGAATACGTATTACTACAAGCTCGCGCTGGACCTGGGCATCGATCGCTTCGACCACTACATGGGCTATTACGGGTTCGGTGCACCGACCGGGATCGACCTGACCGGCGAGATCGGCGGCATCCTGCCCTCGCCGGCAGCCAAGTACAAATCGCGCAAGGAACGCTGGTATCCCGGCGATACGGTCAACGTCAGCATCGGGCAGGGCGACTGGAAGGTCACCCCGCTGCAACTGGTGCATGGCGTGGCCGGCATCGCCGATGGTCAGCTGCGCCAGCCGCACCTGGTGATGCAGCAGCGCGCGGGATTCGATGCGGACTGGACCGCGACGCCGGCGGGCGAGAGCAAGCCGATCAGCCCCACGCCGAGCAACCTGCAGGCGGTGCGCGAGGGCATGATGGGCACCATGCAGCCCGGCGGCAGTGGCGCCCGGGCGGCTGCGGGTGCGCCTTACGTCATGGCCGGCAAGACCGGCACCGCGCAGGTGATCAGCCGTCGTGGTACCGCGGCGGTGAACCCGCGCAGCCTGCCGATGCACCTGCGCCACCGCGCCCTGTTCGTCGGCTTCGCGCCGGCCGACAATCCGGTCATCGCCGTGGCGATCGCGGTCGAAGGCGGCGGTTACGGTGGCTCTGCCGCCGCACCGATCGCACGCAAGATTTTCGATGCCTGGCTGCTGGGCAAGATGCCCGACGGCCTGGAACCGCTGGACAGCGAGCGCGGCACCACCGCGATCGGCATCACCGCGTTCGACGGCGGCGGTGCCACCGCGCGCGACGCGGGCGATGCCGCGGTGGCGGCACTGGAGCTGTTGCCGGTGGTGGTGGGTGTGCCTGCCGCGCCGGCGCCTTCCCCTGCGCCGGCGCCCGGTGCACCCGTGCCCAGTGCCACCCCGCCCCCGACCGCACCGGAGCGGCCACGATGAAGGTCTTCCTGCGCTGGTCGGTCGACATGGCCGTCCGCTTCAGCAGCTCGCTGGACTGGGTACTGTGCCTGGCGCTGGGCGCGCTGATGCTGATCGGCCTGGCGGTGCTCAAGAGTGCCGGCGGCGACGGGCTGGTGTTCGCCCAGGGTGCGCGTTTCGCGGTCGGCCTGGCCGCGATGTGGGTGATCTCGCGGGTGTCGATCCTGCGCATCCGCTCGGCCACGCCGTTGATCTACGCGATCTCGATGATTCCGCTGCTGGCCGTGTTCGTGCTCGGCACCGGCAAGTACGGCCGGCAGTGGCTGGATCTGAAGCTGTTCTACCTGCAGCCGGCCGAGCTGCTCAAGGTCAGCCTGCCGATGATGGTGGCCTGGTATCTGCATCGCATGCCGTTGCCGCCACGCTTCTCCACGGTGCTGACCAGCGCGGTGATCATCGGTGTGCCAACCGGGCTGGTGATGCTGCAGCCGGACTTCGGCACCGGCGTGCTGATCGCCGCCAGTGGTGCGTTCGTGCTGCTGCTGGCCGGCCTGCCGTGGTGGTGGGTCGGCGTGGCGGTCGGTGGTGTCGCCGCGGCCGCACCCGTGGCCTGGTTCTGGCTGCTGCGGCCGTATCAGAAGGACCGCATCATGATGTTCATGGACCCGGAGAGCGACGCGCTCGGCGCAGGCTGGAACATCATCCAGTCCAAGATCGCGATCGGCTCGGGTGGCCTGGATGGCAAGGGCTGGGGGCAGGGCTCGCAGTCGCACCTGAATTTCATTCCCGAGCAGACCACCGACTTCGCGTTCTCCGTGCTCAGCGAGGAGTTCGGGTGGATCGGTGTGGCCATCGTGCTGGCGCTGTACCTGGTGGTGATCGGGCGCTGCCTGTGGATCGCCTCGCAGTCGCGCGACTCTTATTCGCGGCTGCTGGCTGGCGCGACCGGGCTGGCGTTCTTCGTCTATGTGCTGGTCAACGGCGGCATGATCTCCGGCCTGCTGCCGGTGGTCGGCGTGCCGATGCCGCTGATCAGTTACGGCGGTACGTCAGCGGTGTCGCTGTTGGCCGGTTTCGGTCTGGTGATGGCAGTGCGTCGTCACAATCCGGTGCACGGCGGCTACGGCTGAGCGCGCGCGACGCGTACGCCGTGGCCTGGCGGTACGTATCGGCTAAGGATTGCTGCGCCCTTGCGTGTTACGGTCCTGCGCTCGCGCCGGCCCGTCTTGCGGGTCCGCTTTCTGTTCGCGTGTCGCCTCCTGCTGTGCGTCGCGTCATCCACAGGAGTCGTCCGCATGGTCGAACTACTGCAGCGCGCACGCGCCGTGTTCCATTTCTTTTTCCGCACGCTGGATCTGCCCCTGCTGGGCGCGCTGTGCCTGCTGATGGTGGCCGGGCTGGCCGTGTTGCACAGCGTGGACGGGCCCGTGCAGGCGCAGGCGATGCGCTACGGCGCCGGGCTTGCCGCGCTGTGGGGGCTGTCGCGGCTGCCGGTGGTGACGCTGCGCGCGTGGTCGCCCTGGATCTACACGCTGTCCTTGCTGCCGCTGCTGGCCGTGTATGTGGTCGGCACCGGCAAGTACGGCCAGCGCTGGTTGAACCTGGGCGTGTTCTACCTGCAGCCCTCCGAACTGCTCAAGCTCAGCCTGCCGATGATGATGGCCTGGTACCTGCACAAGCAGCCGTTGCCACCGCGGCCGCGTGCGGTGCTGACCGCGGCCGTGCTGATCGGCGGCCCGGCAGTGCTGATCCTGCTGCAGCCCAATCTCGGCACGGCGACGCTGGTCACCGCCAGCGGGGTATTCGCGCTGCTGCTGGCCGGCCTGCGCTGGTGGTGGATGGCCGTTGCGCTGGGGGGATTGTCGGTGGCCGCGCCGCTGGCGTGGTTCGGGCTGCTGCGGCAGTACCAGAAGGATCGCGTGCTGACCTTCCTGTATCCGGAGAACGATCCACTGGGCACCGGCTGGAACATCATCCAGTCCAAGATCGCGATCGGCTCGGGCGGCATGCACGGCAAAGGCTGGGGGCAGGGTACCCAGGCCACGCTGGATTTCCTGCCCGAGTACACCACGGACTTCGCGTTCTCCGTATTGGCCGAAGAGTTCGGCTGGGTCGGCGTGGCGGTGGTGCTCAGCCTGTTCCTGTTCGTGACCGCGCGCTGCCTGTGGATCGCCAGCCACTCGCGCTGCGGCTACTCGCGTCTGCTGGTGGGCACCACTGGCCTGGTGTTCTTCGTCTATGTGCTGGTCAACGGCGGCATGATTTCCGGCGTGCTGCCGGTCGTGGGCGTCCCGATGCCGCTGATCAGCTATGGCGGTACCTCGGCGGTATCGCTGCTGGCCAGTTTTGGACTGGTGATGGCGGCGCGGCAGCATCAGCCGGTGCATCCCACGTAAGCGATGGCGGCCGCGATTTGCGCGCGCACGCGACGCGGAAACGCTTTCAGGTGCAGGCACGGTCAAGGTCCTGCGATAAAAGTGAGAAGTGGCGCACAGATATGAAGTGACTTGATCTCGATCAATGGACATGTCGCAAACGGCCTGCACAATGGCGGCCCGCCAACAACGACGCGCTGAGCCAAGCATCGCGACGGGGAAGTCAGGCGGGGAGCAGTTGACCTCACAGGTAGAAAGGGCGAGGCGCGCGCTGGGGAGATGCGCGCCGCGCTGCTGCCGATCGGGTCCGGTTTGGCCGGTTGCGTCCACGGGGATGGGGGCGCAGCCGGCGGACCTCTTCGCACGTCGGCGGCGCCCGAAAAAGTGAGACCTGCGTCGTCTCCCAGCGCATCGCGCATGGATTGCGGCGGGACGCGCATCCGCGCGGAGATCAGACGCTGCGATCATCCAGCCCACCCTGGCCGTTGAGCAAACATGAATGGGGAACGGTGCGGCGCCTGTCTACACGTCGCCTTAACGGCCCCGCGAAAACTCGGGCAATCCGTTGAGATTCATGGTCTTAGGGGTTTTAATTCATCCATGACCTGCTAACCTGCCGCGATGATCCGACGCTCCCTGGCCTGCATGCTCACGCTCGGTTTGGTCGCTTGTGCGACCCAGCCGCAGACTCCTTCACCGTCGCCGCAGGCCTCGGGTGTTCCCGTTTCCCCGCCTCCCGGCAGCAAGGGCCCGGCTGAAGCCGCCCCCGAGGCCGCGGGTGCCAACGCAGCCCCGGTCGACCTGACCCCGGTCCCGTTCGAGGTGGCCCGCGCCAACTTCGTGCGCGATACCGCCGCCCGCTACGGCATTCCTGCCGGGCAGATCGAGGCGACCCTGGCCCAGGCGCAGATCCGCGACCCGATCATCGCGGCGATGTCGCGCCCGGCCGAGCGGGTCAAACCGTGGAACGAATACCGGCCGATGTTCATCAGCCAGGCGCGGATCGAGGGCGGCAAGAAGTTCCTCGCCCAGCATCGCGATGAACTGATGCGGGTGCAGCAGCGCACCGGTGTGCCGGCCGAGGTGATCGTGGCGATCATCGGCGTGGAAACCAGCTACGGCGGCAACACCGGCAGCTACCGGGTGCTCGATGCGCTGTACACGCTGGCCTTCAAGTACCCGCGCAGTGGCGATCCGGCCAAGCTCGAACGCGAAGTGCGCCGCGAGCTGTTCTTCCGCGACGAGCTGGCGCGCCTGTTCGCACTGACCCGCGACGAGAAGCTGGACATCACCGCGATCAAGGGCAGCTACGCCGGCGCGATGGGCATGGGCCAGTTCATGCCCTCCAGCTATCTGGACTATGCGGTGGACGGCAACGGCGATGGCCGTCGCGACCTGTTCAACAGCTATGACGACGTCTTCTCCTCGATCGCCAATTACTTCGTCAAGAAGGGCGGTTGGGTCCGCGGTGGCCCGGTCGCCGTGCCGGCCACGCTGCAGGCCGGTCGTGACGCGTTCAATCCGACCGAATGGGCGCCGACCTGGACCCTGTCCGAGCTGGCCCAGCGCGGTTACCAGCCCAGCGTGCCGGTCGCGGCCGACCTGACGGCCACGCCGATCACGCTGGAAGGCAGTACCGGCAAGCAGTACTGGCTGGGCTTCCAGAACTACTACGCCATTACCCGCTACAACCTCTCGAAAATGTATGCGATGGCCGTGTACCAGTTGTCCCAAGCCATCGCTGGACAGGAGTTGCCGCCGGCATGATCACGATCGCACGCCCCAGATGGCTGATCCCGGGTTGTTTGATACTGGCACTGGCCGCCTGCAGCAGTGCGCCGAAGAAACCCGGTGGCAGCACCGCCGGCAGCAGCAAGCCGTCCGGCGCAGTGGTGCAGGGCAAAGGCGGGCGTCCGGCGCATTGCCCTGAAGGCTCGCCTTACAAGGCCGCGTCCGAAGACCCGAGCACGCGCGGCGACTATCGCGCTGGCGGGCTGTACAAGCCGGGCGTGAATGACAGTACCCCGACCTACATTCCCAATGTGGCCTGCATCCCGGAGCCGGAGGTCGTGGACCTGCCGCGTTCGCCGGTCGGCAACAAATCGCCGTACGTGGTGCTGGGCAAGCAGTACCAGGTGATGGACAAGACGCGCGGGTATGCCGAAAAGGGCACCGCCTCGTACTACGGCGCCAAGTTCCATGGCCGCCTGACCTCCAACCGTGAGGTGTACGACATGTACGCCTTCACCGCCGCACACAAGACCCTGCCGTTGCCCAGCTTCGCCCGGGTGACCAACCTGGACAACGGCGAATCGGTGATCGTGCGGGTCAACGATCGTGGCCCGTTCCACGATGGCCGCGTGGTCGATCTCAGCTACGCCGCCGCGGTGCGCCTGGGTATCACCCAGCGCGGCACCGGCAACGTCGAAGTCCGCGCGCTGGCCCCGGGCGATGACAACCTGCTGGCCGACAAGCCCAGCCGCCGTGAGCGCCGGGACGTTGCCGCCGCTGCGGCCGCCGCGACCTCCACGGCCGCGGCGGCACGCAGCGCCAGCGACATGGATGCCCTGGTCGGCAAGCTGCCGGCTGCCACGGCGACCGCCGCCGCCAGACCGGCCGGCGAGCAGTACCGCTACCGCGTGGCCGACTCGGCCAAGCCGGGCAACGCCGACAATTTCGATCACTGGATGCGCGACAACGGCGTACGCGTGGCCACCGGCAAGCCGGCCACCACCCAGGCCGCCAGCATCAACACCGCCCCGGTGGCGGTGGCCGCATTGCCCGCCGCCGCCCCGGCGGCGCGCCCGGCACCGGCCCCCGGCGCGACGCTCTCCCAGCAGGTGCTCGGCAGCGTGCTGCTGCAGGTCGCCAGCTTCGCCAGCCGCGACAACGCCACCCGCGCGCTCGGCCAGTTGTCCTCGGCCGGTATCGCCGGGGCCAGCATCAGCGACATCGTCAGTGGCGGACGCACCCTGTGGCGCTTGCGCGTCCCGGCGCCCGACCATGCCAGTGCCTCGGAACTTGCCGGCCGGATTGCCGGTCTGGGCTTCGGGGCGCCGCAGATCGTGAAGGACTGAGCCTTCCATCGCACGCGGCACGCCAGCGCGTGCCGCCGCTCCTTGGGCCTACAATGCCCGTTATCCCTCATCCCCCCCTTGGCGCCCTCCAGGAGCTTGCTGTCCGATGAAATTCCGCTTTGCCGCCGCTGCCATGGCCACGACCCTGTTCGTGGGCATGGTCTCCGCCCAGACCCCCCTGCCGACCCCGGCACCGGCGCCTGCTCCCGCCGCCGCCCCGGCCACCGTCGCGACCCCGCCGGCGCCCAAGCCCAGCATTTCCAAGGCCTGGATCCTGATGGATTACGCCACCGGGCAGGTCCTGGCCGGTGAAAACGTGCACGAACAACTGGCCCCGGCCAGCATCACCAAGGTGATGACCTCGTACGTCGTGGCCGCCGAGGTCAAGAACGGCAAGGTCCGTACCGACGACCAGGTGATGATGAGCGAGCGCGCCTGGCGCGAAGGCGGTGCGGGCACCGACGGCAGCTACAGCGGCTTCCCGGTCAACCAGACCGCGCGTCTGGAAGACATGGAAAAGGGCATGGCGATCCAGTCCGGCAACGATGCCGCGATCGCCCTGGCCGAGCACGTCGCCGGCAGCGAAGAAGCCTTCGCCTCGCTGATGAACAGCTACGCCGCCAAGATCGGCATGAAGGACTCCCACTTCGTCAACGCCCATGGTCTGAGCGCGCCGGGCCACCACACCACCGCCTACGATCTGGCCCTGCTGGGCCGTGCGATGGTGCGTGACTACCCGGAAACCTACGCCTACAACAAGGTGAAGGAATTCACCGTGGGCAGCATCACCCAGCCCAACCGCAACCTGCTGCTGTGGCGCGACCAGAGCGTGGACGGCATCAAGACCGGTCACACCTCCGAAGCCGGCTATTGCCTGATGAGCTCGGCCCAGCGGGGTGACCAGCGCCTGGTGGCCGTGGTCCTGGGGGGCGGCTCGGAAAAGCAGCGCGCCGATGACAGCCTGGCCCTGCTCAACTGGGGCTTCCGCTTCTTCGAAACCCACCGCATGTACGAGCCGGGCAAGGTCGTGGCCGAGCACAAGGTGTGGAAGGGCAAGACCGCCACGCTGCAGCTGGGCGTGGCCCAGCCGATGCTGGTCAGCGTCCCGCGCGGCCGTTACAACGATCTCAAGCCGAGCATCGATGTGCCCAAGACCCTCGAAGCCCCCTTCACCGCTGGCCAGCAGGTCGGCACCCTGAAGGTGATGCTGGACAACCAGGTCGTCGCCCAGGCGCCGCTGGTGGCCGTGGCCGCCGTGGAAGAAGCCGGCTTCTTCAAGCGCTTGTGGGACAGCTTCTGGATGTGGTGGGAATCGGAGTAATCCGATTCGACCGCACTGAAAAAAAGACCGGCGAAAGCCGGTCTTTTTTTGCGCGTCCCTTCCGGCTGCCCGGCAGTGCCGGCCGCTGGCCGGCTTCTGGTCCGGGCGCCGTTACAGCGAGCGGCTGATGGTAAAGCTGCCGAACACCGGCGCCTCGCGCTGCCCATCGAACTCGCGCGTGCTGTGGTACCGCGCCAGCGCGAACTTCCAGCGTCCGCGCATCACCGCCAGCCCATAACCGGCCTGGGCCACCACAGGGCGCTTGTCCACACGGTGGCTGTTGCGGAACGTATTGCCGTCCAGCGTGATATCGCGGATCACCCAGGCCGCATCCGTGGTCCCGAACAGATGCCACGACCACCCGCTCGGCTTGCCGCCGCGCGTCGGCGCCGTGTTCTCACCGGCGGGGCGCAGCGGGGTACTGCCGAAATCGTCCGGCAGCTTCCAGCCGAAGCGCACCTCGCCACCGGCGTTGACGTGCGTGGCCAGGTTGCCCACCGCGCCGCCGTAATGGCTGATCGCATCCCAGCCCCAGCCGCCCAGGTTCTCGCTGGCATCGGCCGGCCAACGGCGCATCCGCTCATGCGTCAGCATGAACACCGGTTCGTTGTGCAGCTGGTTGTCCCAGCCCTGGAACTTCTCGTCGCCCAGCAGCTCGTGCACCGCGTTCTGCACCTCCTCGCCGAGCGCCCACGGCCCCACCACGCCCACCGCCAGCTGCGTCGTCTGCAGGCGGTCGCCGCGGCGCGCGTTGTACCCGAAGCTGGCGATCAGCACGCCCGCATACGGGCGATCGTCCTCGATCAGGTCCTTCCGGGTGAAATCGGTCGGGGTGAAAATGCCCTGGGCCAGGCTGAAGATCATGTTCTGCTGCTCGAACTCGCCCGGGTGCAGCCGCTCCAGATGGCTGTTGACCCAGCGTGCCAGGCGCGGCAGGCAGGGATCGTCGGTGTAATCGACCAGATTTGGCGAGACCAGGGTGATCTGGGCGCCATTGGTATAGCCCTGATCCTGGTCCTTGCCGCCGAACAGATCGTTGTCGACGCGGAAGTTGACCTGGGGCGGATGCTCGCGCATCGCATCGGGCCCGCATTGAGTCGCGGCATGGGCGGCAGGGGCGGCCAAGGCCAGGAGACCGGCAAGGGCGGCCGGCAGCGCGAAGGGCTTCAGGGACATGGGATACCAGACGAGGATTTATGCTTTCTTAAGCCGATACAGCGTAGTCAGAGCGTGATGTCGTGAACAGCGCTGCGCACGCACTGCTGCGTTTTAAACACGATGCGGGTGTTTTCACGGACCGTTGGGCGCCAGTGTGCGCACGATCAAGCAGCGCTTGGGTTCGGGCGCAGGCATCCCCATAATCCCGGTCATGGAGATCAAGTCTGACAACCCCGACCACGGCTTCCAGTTCCCCGGCCAGTTCGAACTCAGCGCCATGGGCGCGGCCGGCAACGACCTGGAACGCGAACTGCCGCGCCTGCTCGAGCTCGCCGGCCTGGAAGTACTGACCGAGCGGGTCAGCTGGAAACACTCGTCCAACGGCAAGTACGTGTCCGTGCGACTGGTGTTCAAGGCCGACAACCGCGAACAGTACGATGCCGCCCACAACGCGCTGCGCGACCACCCGGAAGTGAAGTGGACGCTGTAGCCAGCTGCGCCACTGCCGCGGCCCCGGGCGACCGGGCGCCGCAACCGGCCATCGTGCGTGACCTCGGCCGCCAGCCCTATGCCCCGGTGTGGCATGCCATGCAGCGCTTCACCGATGCCCGGACCGAACACACGCCGGACGAGCTGTGGGTGGTCGAGCACGACCCGGTGTTCACCCTGGGCCAGGCCGGCAAGGACGAGCACGTGCTCGCCCCCGGCGATATTCCCGTGCTGCATGTCGACCGTGGCGGCCAGGTGACGTATCACGGCCCCGGCCAGATCGTGATCTACCCACTGCTGCAGCTGCGGCGGCTGGGGATCGGCGTGCGCGACTACGTGTGCCGGATCGAACAGGCCCTCATCGACACCCTGGGCGACTGGAACATCGGCGCCGAGCGCCTGGATGGCGCGCCCGGGGTCTACGTGGGCGGGGCCAAGGTGGCCGCGCTCGGCATCCGCGTCCGCCGCGGCTGCACCTTCCATGGCCTGGCCTTCAATGTGGCCATGGACCTGGAACCGTTCCGCCGGATCAACCCCTGTGGCTATCAAGGGCTGCAGGTGACCTCGGTGGTAGACTTGGGGGGACCGTCCGGCATGGCGGCCGTCACGCCGGTGCTGCTGGGCCATCTGGCCCGCCAGTTCGGCCTGGCCCTCGAGCCGGCCGCTGAACTACCCGATTTGACTGACGCGGCATGAACGCCGCCGACCAAGGCCATGACTGAAACCACCGCTCGCCTCATTCCCCTGCAGGTCGTGCAGGGCGACACGCCGTCCGCCGCCCCGTTGCAGACGGGCGTCAAACAGATCGGCGGTGACAAGATCGGCCGCTCGCCGGTGCAGTTCGCCGACGTGCCGGTGCTGCGCAAGCCGTCGTGGATCCGCGTGCGGATTCCCTCCGGCAACGCCGTGCAGAACCTCAAGGCCAAGCTGCGCGAGAACCGCCTGGTCACGGTCTGCGAGGAAGCCAGCTGCCCCAACATCCACGAGTGCTTCAGCCACGGCACCGCGACCTTCATGATCCTCGGCGAGGTCTGCACCCGCCGTTGCTCGTTCTGCGACGTCGCCCACGGCCGGCCCAAGCCGCCGGACGCCAATGAACCGGCCAGCCTGTCCCAGACCGTGGCCGACATGGGCCTGAAGTACGTGGTGGTGACCAGCGTGGATCGTGACGACCTGCGCGACGGCGGTGCCCAGCACTTCGCCGACTGCATCGGTGCCATCCGTGCCAAGTCGCCCAAGACCAAGATCGAAGTGCTGACCCCGGATTTCCGTGGCAAGGGCCGTATGGAGCGCGCGCTGGAGATCCTGGCGACCAACCCGCCGGATGTGTTCAACCACAACATCGAAACCGTGCCGGACCTGTACCGCAATGTGCGCCCGGGCGCGGACTACCAGTGGTCGCTGACCCTGCTCAAGAAGTTCAAGGCCCAGCATCCGGAGATCGCCACCAAGTCCGGCATCATGCTCGGCCTGGGCGAGACCCTGGAGCAGGTCCAGGCCACGTTGCGTGACCTGCGCGAGCACGACGTGGACATGATCACGATCGGCCAGTACCTGCAGCCGACCGCGCATCACCACCCGGTGCTGCGTTACTGGACCCCCGAGGAATACAAGGCACTGGAGGAGTACGGCAATGCGCTGGGCTTCAGCCACGTCGCCTCCGGTCCGATGGTGCGCTCGTCCTACCACGCCGATCGACAGGCGGCCGACGCCGGCGTCGCCGGTTGATCCCACGGGCCCTTCGGGGCCCGTTCTGCCAATCCCACACGTCTTTCCCCGGCCGCGGCCCTGAACCGCGGATGGCCGCAGTCCTGTGCCTGCCTGCTGATCCCGCCGGTATTCACAAATTTCTCCAACGGCCTCGGTAGGCTGAAGGCCCCGGTGACAAACGCGGCAACTTTCGGCACTGTCGTGGTGTCTGTAATGCACGCAGTCTCTCCCTTGGCAAGGTGCCACGAGCTAGTCCATGAAATTCAAAGCCCCCGCATTCCTGATGGCCCTGGCGCTCACCGCGCCGATGGCACTGGCCGCCTACGCCGATTCGCCCGCGCTGCCTTCGGCTGCCACGGCCGACCAGGTGACCACCTCCAAGCTGGTCTACGGACTGCTTTCGGACAGCCGATACGCCTACCGGCCGCGTGCACTCGATGCCGCGACCTCCAAGGACGTCTTCAAGCGCTACCTGGAGTCGCTCGACAGCAGCAAGCAGTTCTTCACCCAGGCCGACATCACCCGCTTCGCCCCGTTCGAGGCCAACATCGCCACCGCCATCCGCGGCGGCGAGCTGGAGCCGGCGTTCCAGGTATTCGCGGTCTACAAGCAGCGCGTCGGTGAGCGTGTCGGCTATGCACGCAAGCTGCTCAAGACCGATTTCGATTTCAGCACCGATGAGAAGTTCGAGTACGACCGCAAGGACGTGCCGTGGGCCGCGAGCAGCGCCGAGCTGGACGATCTGTGGCGCAAGTCGGTCAAGAACGATTGGCTGCGCCTGAAGCTGGCCGGCAAGCAGCCGGCCGAGATCCGCAAGACGCTGGACAAGCGTTACGCCACGCTGGAAAAGTCGGTCAATGAGCTCAAGGGCGAGGACGTGTTCCAGTTCTTCCTCAACGCCTACACCAGCGCGGTGGACCCGCACACCGATTACTTCACTCCGCGCACCGCCGAGAACTTCAACCAGGCGATGTCGCTGTCGCTGGAAGGCATCGGCGCGCAGCTGCAGCGCCAGGACGACATGGTGGTGATCCGCGAGGTCATCGCCGGTGGTCCGGCCGCCGTCAACGGCACGTTGAAGCCGGGCGACCGCATCGTCGGCGTGGGCCAGGGCAAGTCCGGTCCGCTGGAAGACGTGATCGGCTGGCGCATCGATGATGTGGTGGCCAAGATCCGCGGCAAGAGCGATACCCAGGTCCGCCTGGAATTCATTCCGGCCGAAGAGGGCGTCGACGGCAAGCACCACACCCTGGTGCTGACCCGCCAGAAGGTGCGTCTGGCCGAACAGGCCGCCAAGGGCGAGACCCTGACCATCCCGGCCAAGGACGGGGAGCCGGCGCGCAAGGTCGGCGTGATCAAGTTGCCGACCTTCTACCAGGATTTCGAAGGCCGCCGCCGCAACGCCGCCGACTACGCCTCTGCGACCCGTGACGTGGCCAAGCTGCTGGCCGGCTTCAAGGCCGACAAGCTCGATGGCGTGGTGCTGGATCTGCGCAACAACGGCGGTGGTTCGCTGGATGAAGCCATTGAGCTGACCGGTCTGTTCATCGAACAGGGCCCGGTGGTCCAGGTGCGCGAGTCCGGTGGCCGCGTCACCGTCAACAGTGACCGCAGCGAAGTGGTGGCGTGGGACGGCCCGCTGGCCGTGCTGATCAACCGTGGCTCGGCCTCGGCCTCGGAAATCTTCGCCGGCGCCATCCAGGATTACGGCCGTGGCCTGGTGATCGGTGAGACCACCTTCGGCAAGGGCACGGTGCAGAACATCGTCGACCTCGACCGTTGGCCGAGTGGCGAGACCCAGCGCTTCGGCCAGGTCAAGCTGACCATCGCCCAGTTCTTCCGCGTCAGCGGCAGCAGCACCCAGCACAAGGGCGTGGTCCCGGATCTGGCCTTCCCGGCCAGCGTGGACGCCAGCGAGTACGGTGAAAGCACCTACGACAACGCCCTGCCGTGGACCCGCATCGCCGCCGTGCCGCACACCCAGTACGGCAACTTCGGCCCGCTGCTGCCCAAGCTGGAAAGCCGCCACGACACGCGTATTGCTGCCGACAAGGAGTTCCAGTGGTGGAACGAGGACGTCGAACAGTTCCGCGCCGAAAAGGCCAAGAAGTACATCTCGCTCAACGAGGCCGAGCGCCGCGCCGAGCGTGAGAAGCAGGACAAGCAGCGCACTGACCGCCAGGCCATCCGCAAGGAACTGGGTCTGGATCTGGATCCGCTGGCCGATGACAGCAACGACGACGGCCTGACCGGCAACGAGCGCGACATCGTCAAGGATGCCGCCCGCGAGAAGGCCGCCGAGAAGCGTCCGGATCCGCTGCTGCGTGAATCGGCCGCGATCCTCGCCGATGCGGTGAATCTGCTGGAGACCGACCGCCCGCTGTCGGCCCAGGTGCTGCCGCAGTCGACGGCGGTGGGCCGCTGGGCGGACTGACCGCCCCGCAGCCGCCGGCTGAACGGATGACAACTCCACAGGCCGCCCTTCGGGGCGGCCTGTGCGTATCCACCTCCCGCCAACGCACGGAGGTCTATCCTTGGAGGCTGGATTTCCGCAGGAGCGGCCATGCGCTTTCGTCGTGTACGTTCGATCCCGCTGCTGGCGGTGGTCGCCGCCTTGACTGCCTGTGGCGGCCGCGCCGCTGACAGCACCCTGATCCGCGAGTCGTTCGACTCCGGGGATACCTACTCGCGTACCGTGCCCGGCGCACCGGGCCAGGCCTGCGAAGCCGCGCGCCGCACCCTGCTCAGCCAGGGCTACGCGATTGCCCGTGCCGGCGATGATGCGGTGGAAGGCAACAAGAATTTCCAGCCCAAGGACGACGAGCACGAGCAACTGGTGCTGCGCATCTCCTGCGCGCCGCGCGGGGACCAGGCACTGGTGTTCGTCAGCGCGGTGCAGGACCGCTACGCCCTGAAGAAGAGCCCGACCTCGGCCAGTGTCGGCGTGGGGGCGCTCGGCTCGGTGTCGCTGCCGTTTGGCAGCAATGACGACTCGCTGGTGAAGGTGGCCAGCAGCACGGTGCAGGATGCGAGCTTCTACCGTCGCTTCTTCGAACGCCTGCAGCAGTATCTGCCGGCCGCTTCAGTGCCCGAGCCTGCGCCAGCGGCGGCACCGGCACCTGCCGCTGCGGTCGAGGCGACGCCTGCCACGGTGGTGAGCGATACCCCGGCTTCCCTGCACTGAGCGGGCGGCGGTGCGGCAGGTCATGGCAGCAGGATCGCGGCGCTGGCGCCGCCATGCGCTCGCGGCCCTGCTGGGGCTCATCCCGGCCGGCAGCGCGTGGAGCGCGTCGTCCTGTGCGCAGGGCGTGCTGGAGGAGCTTGGCTGGCAGATCGCTGCAGCCGACATCGACGCCCCCAAGGTGCACGGTGGTCCGGTCTGCGAACGCGCCGATCTGCGCCAGGCACAGAGCGCCGGCGACCTGCGTGTGCAGCTGCCGCGCCAGTGGTCGGCGGCGCAGCGGCAGGCCTGGCTGCCCACGTTGTTCGATGACCCGGCCACCGTATGTGCGTACGCCTTTCAGCTTGGCGCCGCCACGCGCCGCGCGACGACCGCGCTGCAGGACAACGAGGGGTTCCGCTTCTCGGCACTGCAGCTGGGCTGGATCGGTTTCGGTGCCGGCGGCGCGCAGGCCAAGGGCTGGGAGCGCTTCCGCAGCTTCGGCCGCGGCTATCAGCCGGCCGAGGCCAACAGCGCGGCGCTGCAGACCTTCTATGAGGGGCGCGTGCGGGCCGAATGCGGGGTCGGCCGCCAGGTCGCGCAACTGGCGACCCAGCGCGAGCTGTACGGCGATACCGCGTTCGATCGCGAGTTCTCGGCCGATGAGCTCTCCATCGGCACCTTCCTGACCCTGCACGAGACCGACAGCATCCTGCTCGGCCGGCACGCCGGTGAGTTTCTGGCCGACGGCAAGGCGAAGAAGACCGCCCTGCGCGGGCGGCAGGCGTTCGTCGGCACGCCCGGCTTCATCGAGCACGTGTTCGAGCAAAAGTACCTGGACGACATCAACAACCAGGCCGAGAACTTCGTGGTGGTGGATGTCAGCGATGCCGCGGCACGCGCGCTGCGCGAGCACGCGGGCTTTGACTACTACGACCAGATCAACCGGCGTATCTGGGCGCTGGCCCAGCGCATGCCGGGCCCGGGGCCGCGCCGGTTCGAGCGGCTGCTGATCGAGCGCGACCCGATCTGGCGGCGCGAGGTACCGGCCGAGCAGCAACCGCTGCTGAAGGAACTGGATGCCTTGCTGGACGATCCGTTCTACCAGGGGTTCCTGATTTACGTGCATCCTCGGGGTATACGTCCTATCGGGTATCACATCGCCCGCCTGCTTGATCGCAATCCGCGGACACCGTTCGCGATCGAACTGGGGCTGCACAACCTGCATACCACGCTGTATCGGCGCTGGATCGACGCACGCCTTCGCCAGTGCGATTCCCCGCCGACAGCCTTCCTGCAAGACAACACGACAACGGAATAGAGGTGATTGATGGATATCGCAATGATCGGGCTGGGCCGCATGGGCGCCAACATGGCCGAGCGCCTGCATCGCGGCGGGCACCACGTGATCGGTGTCGATCCCGGTGAGGCGGCACGTACCGCGGCGGCCGAACGCGGTTTCGAGGTCAGCGCCTCGATCGCCGAGACGCTCGCCGCGCTGCCGGTCCCGCGCGTGGTGTGGCTGATGGTGCCGGCCGGCGTGGTCGACCAGACCCTGGCGTCCCTCTCGCCGCATCTGTCCGAGGGCGATGTGGTGATCGACGGCGGCAATTCGTACTACAAGGATTCCATGCGCCGCAACGAACAGCTGCAGGGCGAGGACGTGACCTACATCGACTGTGGCACCAGCGGCGGCGTGTGGGGCCTGCAGGAGGGCTACAGCCTGATGATCGGCGGTGACCAGGCGGCGGTCGAACGGATCGGGGCGATCTTCCGCACGCTGGCGCCGGCTGAGGACCGTGGCTGGGCGCATGTGGGGCCGAGCGGGGCAGGGCACTTCTGCAAGATGGTCCACAACGGGATCGAGTACGGGATGATGCAGGCCTACGCGGAAGGCTTCGCGTTGATGCAGCACAAGACCGGGTTCAATCTCGATCTGGCGCAGGTGGCCAAGGCCTGGCAGCACGGCAGCGTGGTGCGTTCGTGGCTGCTCGATCTCAGTGCCGATGCACTGGCCCGCAACCCGCAGCTGGATGGCATCGCGCCGTACGTCGAAGATTCCGGTGAAGGCCGTTGGACCGTCGCCGAGGCGATCGATCTGGATGTACCGGCCCCGGTGATCACGCTGTCACTGCTCGAACGCCTGCGCTCGCGCGAGAAGAATTCGTTCAGCGACCGCCTGCTGGCCGCGATGCGCAACGAGTTCGGTGGCCACGCGATCAAGACGACCTGACCGCGTCAGAGCGCCACCCGCTGCCCGCTGCGTGCACTCTCTGCCCCGGCCTCAAGCAGGCGCATCAGCTGCAGCGCCTGCGCGGTGCTGACGGGGGCCGCGCCCACGCCGAGCATCGCATCGCGGAAGGCCGCATAGAACGCCCGGTAATCGCCGGGCACGTTGTCCACGGTGCTGCGTTGGGTGTGTCCGTCGGCATCGATCCGCACCAAGTGACCGTGCTGCGGATCCAGTCCCCAGCCCGGCGCGCCCGGGGCAATGCCGCGGCGCAGCTGATCTTCCTGCACGTCCAGCCCGTCCTTGAGGTAGCTGCCGGCGTCGCCATGCACGATGAATCGCGGGCCGGACGCGGCGACCAGCGAGCCGGCATGCAGGATCGCGCGATGCCGGGGGTAATGCAGCACCGCATGGAAATAGTCATTGCCGAGCGCATGCTCGCGCTGCGCCATCAGATCTGTGCTGATGGCATCGGGCCAACCAAACAACTGCAGCATCTGGTCGAGCAGGTGCGGCCCCAGATCCATCCACAACCCGCTGCCAGGCGCATCGCTTTCGCGCCAACGATCGCGAACCTGCGGGCGGAACCGGTCGAAATGGGAATGGCATTCGGCGACGCGGCCGATGCTGCCCTCGTCGATCACCTGCTTGAGGGTGAGGAAGTCGGCGTCATGGCGACGGTTCTGAAACACGGTGACGACCCGTTCGGCCTCCTGCGCGGCCCGTACCACGGATTCGGCTTCGGCCACGCTCAGGGCGAACGGTTTATCCACCAGTACGTGCTTGCCGGCGGCCAGCGCGGCGCGTGCCAACGGGGCATGCGCGTCGTTGGGCGTGGCGATCACCACCGCATCGAGCGCCGGATCGTCGAACAGCAACTGCGGGTCGTCGCAGATGCGCACGTCGGTGAAGCTGCGCAGCAGCCGATCACGCTGCGAGCTGACGATGCTGTGCAGCGCAAGGCCCGGCGTATGCATGATCAATGGTGCGTGGAAGACGCTGCCGGCCAAGCCATAGCCGATCAGTCCCACCTGCAGTTCAGCGGCCATGGTGCGCTCCAACATATCGAGGCTGGACAGCGTAACGGTTGTGTCTGCAGGGCGGAAATCTGAACCATTCCGCATCAACCTGAGTGGTTCACGGCAGCGTTATGTGGCGCCCACGTCCTGTCCACGGCCCTGCACGGACACTGGCCCCACTCTCCGCAAAGGAATTCGAACATGACCAACACGACCCGTAATCTGCTTGCTGCTTCGCTGGCCCTGGGCATGGTGCTGGGCACCTCGACTGCCATGGCCAAGGATCCGCCGAAGACCACCGATCATGCCGCGATGACCCATGCCGACAAGCACGACTCGGCCGAGCCGGTCACCGACAGCTGGATCACCACCAAGGTCAAGACCGACCTGCTGACCAGCAAGAACGTCCCGGGTACCGAAGTGAAGGTGGAGACCGTCAATGGCGTGGTCACCCTCACCGGCACCGTGGCCAGCCAGGCCGAGCACGACAAGGCCGTGCGCGTGACCCAGCAGATCAAGGGTGTGAAGCGCGTCGACGCTGCCAACCTCAAGGTTGCTGCGACCGCCGCACGCTGAGCCCACACGCTGCATCGCTGAACAGAGCGCGCCTTCGGGCGCGCTTTTTTTGTTCCGCCCCGTATTCACAAACGGGTGGAGTATATTCACCGCTTCGCCATCGCCGGTGGGCAGCGCACTGCCGGGCCTCCCGGGTGCGTCGGGTCGTCGATGGCACCGAGCTGAAGAGGGACTATGGCGCTGGTGTTCAGTGATCAAATCTGGGACCGCTGGCGATTGCCGGCATTGGCCCTGGCGGCCGTGGCCATCATCGTGGTGCCTTGGCTGACCCTGCGCAAATTGGCCGACGACAACGTCGATGCCATGAATTGGGTCACCCACACCCAGGAGGTCGGTGTCGCGGTGTACCAGCTCCAGGCCGATGTGCTGGATGTGGAGTCGGCGGCGTTGACGATGTCCAAGGGTATCGATTCGCCGGGGCTGCGCGAACGCGTGGCCCGGGGCGACGATCTTTCCGACCGGCTTGAGCGGTTGGCCGAACTGACCCGCGACAACCCCGAGCAGCTGCTCCGGATCGGTCGCATCCAGTCGATGCTGGAGCGCCGTATCGAGTTGGCCAAGCAACTGGCGCGTTCCTCACCGAATGACGATCAGCGCCAGCTGGTGGCCGATCTGACCTCCCGCTACCCGATCCGCAACCTGGTGGAAGACCTGCAGGCCAGCGAAGAGCGCCTGCTCAAGAAGCGCTCGGCCTTGTTCGCCGCACAGCAGCGGCAGGGCGAACTGGTGTCCTGGTCGGCGCTGGTAGTGCAGCTGCTCCTGCTGGGCCTGGTGTTGTGGCTGCTGCATCGGCAGATCCGTCATCGCCTGACCGCTGAGCGTGCCTCCCTGCGCTCGGCCGGCCGCGCCGCCTCGGTGCTGCATACCGTGCGCGAGCCGATCGTACTGCTCGATCGCAGCCTGCGCGTGCAGATGCACAACCCGGCGTTCGCCGAACTGTACGGCCTGGACGAAGACGCCTCGGCTGAAGGCCTGGCGCTGGACAGCATCGGCGAGGGTGCCTGGGCCGATGCGGTGGTCCGCCAGCGCCTGACCGATGTGCTGCTGCGCGGCCGCGAGCTGTGGGATTACGAACACGAACAGCGCACCGCCGATGATGTGGTGCGGATCATGCTGATCAATGCGCGGCGCATGCCGCTGCCGGACAAGGACGACGAGGTCGTGCTGATGACGGTCAGCGACGTCACCGTGCAGCGCGCCGTGCAGCTGCGGGTGGAAGAGCTGAACCGTCAGCTGGAAGGCAAGGTCGAGCAGGTCTCCGAGGTCAACCGCGAACTGGAAGCCTTCAGCTACTCGGTCTCGCACGACCTGCGCGCGCCGCTGCGCCATGTGGCGGGTTTCTCGGACAAGCTGACCCGTCACCTGGGCGAGGATGCGGACGAAAAATCCCTGCATTACCTGGGGGTCATCTCCAATTCGGCCCGGCGCATGGCCGCCCTGATCGACGACCTGCTGGTCTACTCGCGGCTTGGCCGGGCCGCCATGCGGCTGCAGGCGGTGGACATGCAGTCGCTGGTGGCCGATACCCGCGCCATGCTCGATGCCAACCAGCAGAGCGAGTCCGAGGGCAGCGGCGTGCCGCACCACGTGGACTGGAAGATCGCGCCGCTGCCGATCATCGTCTCCGACGAAAACATGATGCGCCAGGTCTGGCTGAATCTGCTCGGTAACGCGATCAAGTATTCTTCCAACCGCGAGCCGGCCCGGATCGAGGTGGACTACAAACTGCAGCCCGACGGCAGCCACCTGTTCACCGTCCGCGACAACGGCGCAGGCTTCGACATGGCCTACGCCGGCAAGTTGTTCGGGGTGTTCCAGCGACTGCACAAAGCCAGCGATTACCCGGGAACGGGCATCGGCCTGGCCAGTGTCCGCCGCGTGTTGACCCGCCACGGCGGCCGTATCTGGGCCGAGTCGGCGGTCGACCGGGGCGCCACGTTCCACTTCTCACTTCCCCCCGCGCTCGACGCGATCAACAAGGGCTCCGCCGCATGACCGCTCTCCGTACCATCCTCCTCGCCGAGGACAGCCCTGCCGACGCCGAGATGGCGATCGACGCCCTGAAGGAAGCCCGCCTGGCCAATCCGATCGTGCACGTTGAAGATGGCGTGGAAACGATGGACTACCTGCTGCGTCGCGGCGCGTACGCCAACCGCGATGAAGGCCTGCCGGCCGTGCTGCTGCTGGACATCAAGATGCCGCGCATGGACGGCCTGGAAGTGCTCAAGGAAATCCGCAACACCGAAGAGCTCAAGCGGCTGCCGGTGGTGATCCTGTCCTCCTCGCGCGAGGAGAGCGATCTGGCGCGCAGCTGGGACATGGGCGTCAACGCCTATGTCGTCAAGCCGGTGGACGTGGACCAGTTCTTCGGCGCGGTGCAGACCCTGGGCAAGTTCTGGGGTTTGATCAACCAGGCACCGGAGGTCGAGTAAGGCCATGCCGCTGACCGGCCCTGCGTTGGGTGCCCTGCGGATCCTGCTGATCGAGGATTCGCCGGAAGACGCCGAACTGATGTGCGAGCAGATGCTCGACGCTGGTCTTGAGGCCAGCTTCGAGCGGGTCGAGAGCGCGCAGGAACTGCGTGAGGCGCTGGAGCGCGCCGCGCCGGACATCGTGCTGTCGGACCTGAGCATGCCCGGCTTCTCCGGCAATGAAGCGCTGCAGATCGTGCGCGCGGCGTTGCCGGAGGTGCCCTTCATCTTCGTGTCCGGCACGATGGGTGAGGAAAACGCCGTGGCCGCCCTGCACCAGGGCGCCAACGATTACATCATCAAGCACCAGCCGGCGCGCCTGCCCTCGGCGGTGGCGCGTGCGGTGCGCGAAGCGCGCAGCGCGATCGACCGCCAGCGGGTGGAAGCCGAGCTGATGCGCGCGCAGCGCCTGGAAAGCCTGTCGCTGCTGGCGGCCGGCCTGAGCCACGACCTGCGCAACATCCTGCAACCGCTGCTGATCATGCCGGACCTGCTCAAGGCCCGGACCGACGATCCGCAGCTGCACCATCTGGCCGACATCATCGCCGAGTGCGGTCGACGCGGCCATGAGATGGCCGAATCGATGCTCTCCTTCGTGCGTGGCTCGCGCAATACGAGCGAACACATCTGCCTGGTCCATCTGTTCGAAGGCGTGGAGCTGCTCCTGCGCAGCAACCTGCCGGCCAAGGTCACCCTGCACCTGGAGGTGGCCGAAGGCCTGGCGGTGGATGCCAACTACACCGAGCTGCAGCAGGTCCTGCTCAATCTGTCCTTGAACGGCATCCAGGCGATGCCCGATGGTGGCCGGCTGACGCTGCGCGCGGCGGCCGCCGCCGATACCCATGGCGAGGACTGGCTGCAGATCACGGTGTCCGACGAAGGCATCGGCATGGATGCGCAGACGCTCTCCAATCTCTTCAATCCGTTCTTCACCACCAAGGCGACCGGCACCGGGCTCGGCCTGATTTCCTGCAAGCGCATCGTCGAAGGTGCGCACGGCACCATCCAGGTGGACAGCACGCCGGGATTGGGCACGCGCTTCGAGGTGCTGCTGCCGATGCAGGCGGTGGCCGATGCAGCCGACCCCCTGGACGCGCCGACCATCGCCGGTGCGGGGCAGTCGATCCTGGTGGTGGATGGCGAAGCCACGCGGCTGTCGTTGTTGGGTAACGCGCTGTCCAGCCAGGGCTATCACCTGCAGCTGGCCTCCGATGGCGCCGCGGCGCTGCGCTGGATGCAACAGGAGAGCATGCCGGCCCTGGTGATCGCTGATGCCGGCTCCAAGCTGCTCTCGGCCAGCCATCTGCTGGGTGAGATGGCCACGCTGGGCTACCGCGGCCCGGCCCTGGTGCTGGAAGAAGCCGACGTCACCGTGCCGCTGGCGGTATTTCCGCCCGGCATCAACGTGCATGTGCTGCGCAAGCCGCTGGAGATGCAGCAGGTGTTCCGTTCGGTCGCCGAAGCGCTGCAGACCGCCTGATCAGGCTTCCCACGGGAACGGCGGCAGGCTGGCGACGGCCTGTTCGAGCTTGTGCGACCAGCTGCCGTGGATCTCCGCGTACAACGGGCTGTCACCGGCCAGCCGCATGCGCTGGGTGATCCGCAGGTCATCCCTGCGGATCAGCACCAGATCCACCGGCAGCCCCACCGACAGGTTGGAGCGGATGGTGGAATCCAGGGACACGATGGCGGTGCGCGCCGCGTCTTCCAGGCGGGTCTGCGGGCGCAGGATGCGGTCCAGGATCGGCTTGCCGTACTTGGACTCGCCGATCTGCAGGAAGGGGGTCTCCGGCGAGGCCGCGATCGCATTGCCGAGCGGATAGATCATGTACATCCCGGGGTGCTCGCCGCCGATCTGGCCGCCCAGGATCAACGTGGCCTGGGTCACGATGCCATCCTGGCCCGCCTCATGCGTGCTGGATTTGACCTGGCTGTCGAGCAGCACGCGGCCCACGTACTCGGCCACCTCGAACAGATGCCGGTAGGCGCGAAGGTTCTCCGGGCGGTGTTCCTCCACATCGCGGCGCAGGCGCGAGATCAGCAGCTGGGTGGTCGCCAGGTTGCCCGCGGCCATGATGACGAAGGCGGCTTCACCGGGAAATTCGAACTCGTGCAGC
Organism: Stenotrophomonas sp. TWI819; assembly: GCF_039673075.1. NCBI lineage: Bacteria > Pseudomonadati > Pseudomonadota > Gammaproteobacteria > Lysobacterales > Lysobacteraceae > Stenotrophomonas > Stenotrophomonas sp. TWI819. The sequence continues at coordinate 31,442 of NZ_JBDJKY010000015.1, forward strand.
TTGCGGTGCACGCGGACATCGTCCAGCGAGGCGTTGGTGCGGGTGTCGGCGGCGAAGACCAGGCCTTCGTCCACCTCGATGCCGACGCAATAGGTCATGTCGGTGTCCTATGATGTGCACCCCGATTCTATGCGCTGGCCCTGTTGGCCCCGTGTGGATTCGCCCCACGTACGCTGAATACCATGACCACTGCGCTCCTGAGCCTGGGCAGCAACCTGCAGCCGCAACAGCACCTTCACGCCGCGGTGGAGGCGCTGCGCGCGCGCTTCGGCGCGATCGCGGTCTCGCCGGCCTACCGCACCGCTGCGGTCGGCTTCGACGGGCCGGACTTCCTCAACAACGCCGTGGCGATCGAGACCGATCTGCCGCTGCAGACGCTGGATGACTGGCTGCACGCGCTGGAGGATGCCCACGGGCGTGACCGCAGCGGCCCGCGCTTCAGTGACCGCACGCTGGACATCGATGTGGTGTTCTACGGCGACCTGATCGTGGAAGGCCCCGGCCATCTGCGCATCCCGCGCCCGGAGCTCAAGCACGCGTTCGTGCTCAAGCCGCTGGCCGATATCGCGCCGGACTTCCGCGACCCGGTCAGCGGGCTGACCCTGGAGGCGCTGTGGCGCGCCCATCGGCAGTTCGGCGAGCCGTTCGACACGATGGAGCTGGTGCCCGGGTAATCAGGCACCGGGTAGTGCAATCGGCGTTTACGACAACGTCCGCCCACCATCCACGCGCAGCGTGTGCCCGGTGACGAACGCCGCATCCGTGGCCAGCCAGTACACCGCCTCGGCGATCTCCTCCACCGTGCCGGTGCGGGCCAGCGGCGTGCGCGCCAGCAGCGCCTGCCGGGCGAAATCGTCCTTGCCCTGTTCCGGCCACAGGATGGCCCCAGGGGCGACCGCGTTGACCCGCACCTTGGGCGCCAGTTCCAGCGCCAGCGAGCGGGTGACCATTTCCAGCGCGGCCTTGGCGGCCGCGTACACCGGGTGATCGCGCATCGGCTGGGTGCCGTGCAGATCGGTCAGGTTGACGATGCTGCCCTGCTGGCGGCGCAGGTGCGGCGCGGCGGCCTGGGCCAGCAGCAGCGGCGCGCGCGCATTGACCGCGAACAGGTCGTCCCACTGCGCGGCGGTGATCTGGCCGAGCAGGGTGGGGTAGAAGTTGGAGGCGTTGTTGACCAGCGTGTCCAGCCGACCGAACTGGGCCACGGTCTGGTCGATCAGATCGGGCAGGGCATCGGCATCGCGCAGATCCGCCTGCAGGGCCAGCACGCTGCCCGGCCGCAGCATGTCCATGTCGAAGGCCATCTGCTGCAGCTCGGTGGTGGAGGTGTGGGCATGCAGCACCACCGACCAGCCACAGGCGTGGAACTGGCGGGCGATGGCCGCGCCGATCCGGCGCGCGCTGCCGGTGATCAGCGCCACGGGCGCGGTATCGGTCATCGGGGGTACTCCCTGCTCAGGCTATGCTGTGCATTGTCACCGCAATCGCCCGCGCCATGCATTCCCCACTGCCCCCCCCCGAATCCGACGCCCTGGCCCACAGCGACGAGCTGGCTGCGGCGCTGCGTGCTGAAATCCTCGCCAACGGCGGTGCAATGCCGTTCTCCCGCTTCATGGAGCTGAGCCTGTATGCGCCCGGTTGGGGGTACTACAGCGCCGGTGCCAGCAAGTTCGGTGCCGCCGGCGATTTCACCACCTCCCCGGAAATCGGCGCGCTGTTCGCCGCGACCCTGGCCAACGCGATCGCCCCGGTGATGCAGCAGCTCGGCCCGGAAGCGCGTTTCATGGAGGTCGGCGGCGGTAGCGGTGCGTTCGCCGAAGTGCTGCTCAAGCGCATGCTGGAACTGGATGCGCTTCCCGAGCGTTACGCCATCCTGGAGCCCAGCGCGGACCTGCGCGAGCGTCAGCGCGAGCGCCTGGAAAAGGCACTGATCCCGCCGGTGTTCGCCCTGGTGGAGTGGCTGGACCGCCCGTTCGACGACGACTGGGACGGCATGGTCTTCGCCAATGAAGTGATCGATGCCTTGCCGACGCCGCGCTTCTTGGCGCGTGACGGCATGGTCTACGAGGAAACCGTCGAGCTGGATGCGCAGGGCGCCTTCGTGCGTGGCGCGCAGCCGGCCGATGCGATGCTCACGGCGGCGGTCCGGCACGTCGAGCGCTATCGCGAGCAGCCCTTCGCCGACGGTTACCGCTCCGAGCTGCTGCCGCAGCTGCCGTACTGGATCCAGGCGATTGCCGGCGGCCTGAAGCGCGGCGCGATGCTGTTCGTCGATTACGGCTACCCCCGCAACGAGTATTACCAGGACGACCGCGACGACGGCACGGTGCGCGCGTTCTATCGCCACCACGTGCACAATGATCTGTACCGCTGGCCGGGCCTGCAGGACCTGACCGCCTCGGTGGATTTCACCGCGTTGGCCGAGTCGGGCACCGGTGCCGGATTCGAACTGGCCGGTTACTGCACGCAGGCCAGTTTCCTGCTCGGCAACGGACTGGATACGCTGCTGGAAAAAGCCGATGCGCGCACCGACGAGATCGGCCGCGTGCGCCTGCGCGATCAGGTGAAAAAGCTGACGCTGCCGACCGAGATGGGCGAGCGCTTCCAGGTGATGGGCTTCCAGCGCGATGTCGATTTCGAAGCCGCCTTCGAACTCGGCGATCTGACCTGGCGTCTGTAAGGTGGCGGCGACACCCGTGTTGAAGCCGCTGCGCTGGCCGCGGTTCTGGCTGGCATTGTGGTGGTTGGCGGTGCTCGGCACCATCGTGGTCTGCCTGATCCCGCCGCCGCCGATCCCGTTGCCGGAGAACAGTGACAAGGTCGAGCATTTCCTCGCCTACTTCCTGCTGGCCGCTTCCGCCGTGCAGATATACCAGCGCCGCGCGGCGCTGATCTGGGCCGCAGTCGGCCTGGTCGCGCTGGGGATCGGCATCGAATTCGCGCAGGGTGCCTTGACCGTCAACCGCATGGCCGACCCCATGGATGCGCTGGCCAACAGCGTTGGCGTGCTGGCCGGCATGGCGATCGTGTTCACCCCCCTGCGCGATCTGCTGGTACGCCTGCGCGGTTGATGCGTGTGACGCCGGCGACGCACGATCGGTAGTGCCGGCCGCTGGCCGGCACCCCGGTACCCGAACTACCGCGGCAACAGCGTCATCTCATCCAGCACCCACATCGTCGGCCGGGTATCGCCGGTGAAGCGCACGCAGAGATTCTGGCTGCCCTTGAGCGAGCGCGGCAGCGCCGCCTCCAGCGTGATGAACCCATCGGCACCTGGTGCGGCCGGCAGCTTCACGCTGGCCAGCGGCTTGCCATCGCACTGCCCGCCGAGGATGTCCATCTCCCCGTGTGCGCTGCGCTTGGGCGCGAAGCGCCGGTTCGGCTCGTCATGGGCGAGCTGGAAGTAGTACGGGATCCGCCCGGCGCGAATGCGGACGCTGGCAATGCCGTCCACATCCGCCTCCTTCCACAGCCAGCACGGGTTGAAGATGTCCACGTTGAATATCGCGCGCTCGCCCTCGGCCGGGCCGTCGTCTTCCAGGCGCAGCAGCAGCTGGCCGTCGCCCGGGCACTGCGCGAGATGTTCGTCGGTCCGCGACAGCAGCGACGCGGCGGTGACATCGAAGCGGCTGGCCGCCTTGGCCAACGCCTGGCCGTTGAAGAACGTGGCCGCCTGCAGCGCCACCGGCAGCGGCTGCTGCAGCGGGGCGGTGTAGCGCGGTGACTGCGCGGTGACCGCGCTGCCGTCCACGCTGTAGTGGATGTCGTAGCCGAGTGGCGTACTCAACGCCAGCGTTGCGGTGCCGGCGCTGCGGTCGTCATGGCTGTCCAATTCCACCTGGAAGGGCGTCTGCGCGTACGCGATGCCCATTGCCTGGTAACGCTGCAGCTGCGCCGGCAGGCGCGCCAGGAAGTCCGCATAGTCGCGGCGCTCGCGCGGCGACCAGCCGGTCTCGGCTACCGCGGCCAGGCGCGGGAACAGGTTGTGCTGCAGACGCGCGTAGCTGCGCGTGTGCTCGGTGAACATGTTGGCCTGCAGGCCGAGGATGTGATGCTGCTTGTCCTTGGCCAGCGCGTCCGGCACCGGCTCGAAGCCGTACACGCGCGCCAGCGGAATCGCCGCCGGGCGGCCCGGTGGTTCGTTCGGCGAGTTGGTCTGCAGGTAGTCCATGTACATGTCGGTCACCGGCGACATGACCACGTCGTGGCCTTCGCTGGCGGCCTTGAGGCCGCCCTCGGTACCGCGCCAGGACATCACCGTGGCTTCCGGCGGCAGCCCGCCCTCGAGGATTTCATCCCAGCCGATCAGGCGCCGGTCGTGTTGTTCCAGGAAGGTCTCCAGGCGCTTGATGATGTGGCTCTGCATCTCCATCTCATCGCCGGCGCCCAGCTCGCGCATGCGTGCCTGCACCCGTGCGGAGGCCTCCCACTGGTCCTTGACCGCTTCGTCGCCACCCACGTGCACGTACGTGGCCGGGAACAACGCGATGACTTCTTCCAGCACGTTCTCGAGGAATTCGAAGGTGCTGTCTTCCGTGTTGAACAGATTCGGGAACACCCCCCATTCGCTCAGCGGCTTGAGCGGGGTGTCGATCGTGCCGAGTTCCGGGTAGGCCGCGATCGCTGCGGTGGCGTGACCGGGCACGTCGATTTCAGGAATGACCTGGATATGGCGCGCGGCGGCATACGCGATCACCTCGCGGATCTGGTCCTGCGTATAGAAGCCGCAGTACGGGCGCTCGGCACCGGTGACCGGATCGCGGCCGCCATCGCCGGCCGGAATGCGGCAACTGCCGATGCCGGTCAGCTTCGGGTAGCGCTTGATCTCCATGCGCCAGCCCTGGTCATCGGTGAGATGCCAATGAAAGGTGTTGAGCTTCTGCTCGGCCATTGCATCCAGGACCTGCTTGATCTCATCCAGGCTCTGGAAGTGGCGGGCCGAATCGAGCATCAGGCCACGCCAGCTGAAACGGGGGGCATCGTCGATACGCAGCGCCGGAAGTTTGCCATCGCTGCCGCCGGTGAGCAGCTGCGAGAGCGTGGCCGCACCGTAGAACAGGCCGGCTTCGGTGGCGGCCTGCACGGTCGCGCCACGCGCGTCAGAACGCAGCTGGTAGCCTTCGGCGCCGGTCCTGAGCGCGGCATCGAGGATGAAGCGGATGCCGTCCTTGCCGCGCCCTTCGCTGACCGTCACCGCCGGGCCACCGCTGTCGCGCAGCAGGGTGGCGAACTGCGTGGCGACGCGCTGGGCGGCTTGGCCCTGTGCACGGACCGGCGTGGCGGCGGTCACGGTGTAGCCGGCGCCGTCGATGCGATCGACCTTGGCGGGCGCGGGGATCACCATCAGCGAACCGGGCAGGGCCTTCGGGCCAGCCGGTGCCTGTGCGTCGGCGGCCTGGGCCAGCGGTGCGAGGGAGAGTGCCAGTGCGAAGGACAGCAGCGACAGCGAGGTACGACGGGTGCGGGTGTGCATCGGGTCATTCCTTTGTAGCGAATCGGGTTCCACCTGTGAAAACGGGCCCGGAGATCCGGGCCCGTATCAGGCATTCAGCATAGTGCCAAGGCAATCAGAACTTGAAGTGCAGGGTCGCCATGTAGCGGCGGCCGCTCTTGTAACGCGAGGCCAGGTGATCCTTGTCGCCCAGGTACTGGAAGTACTCTTCATCGAGCAGGTTCTGGGCGTCGACGGTGACCGACCAGTTTTCGTTGAAGGTGTAGCCGAAGCTGGCGCCCAGCTCGGCGTAGTCGTCCACGCTGGCCGGTGCCGAGCCTGCGACGTAGCCGCCGGCCAGGTAGCTGTCACGCCAGTTGTAGGTCAGGCGGGCGTTGATCGGGCCCTTCTCGTAGTACGGGCTGAACGCGACCGAGTTGCGCGACTGGTAAGGCAGCGCATCGCCGGAGTTGTTCTCACCGTTGGCGTAGGTGTAGTTGGCGGTCAGGCCGAAGCCGCTCTCACCGAAGGGCTGCTGGTAGCTGAGGTTGAAGCCCTTGACGTGGCCGCTGCCGGCGTTGCGCGGACGCTGGATGCTGTAGTCGCAGTAGCCGTCGGCCGCACAGCCGTTGGTGCCCACGATGTTGGCCCAGGTGGCCGGCGAGGTATCGCGGATCGAGTTGTACTGGCGCTCGGTGACGGCGCTGGTATCGATGTAGTTGTCGATCTTCTTGTAGAACAGCGACCAGGCCACCACCGACTGCGGCGCGAAATAATACTCGGCCGACAGGTTGTAGTTCCAGGACTCATACGGCGACAGGGCTGCGTTGCCGCCGCTGCCGGTGAGCGTGGTGTCGTTGAGGAAGGTGTTGTTCACCATCTGGTTGTACGGTGCCCAGGCGATGACCTTGCTGGCGCCGAAGCGGAAGACCCAGTCGCTGTCGGTGTCGTAGACCAGGTTGACCGAGGGCAGCAGGAAGTCTTCCTTCTTGGTCTGGGTCTGCCACTTGCTGTCCAGATCGGTCAGGGTGGGGGTGCCGCCGTAGACGAAGCCGCTGCCGGCGGTCTTGGAATCCACGTAGCGCACACCGACGTTGCCGCGCACCGGGCCGTTGGAGAAGTTCAACTGCGCGTAGGCGGCGTTGTTGGTCTGCTCCAGCGCCCAGCTGTTGTTGAGGTAGCTGGCCGGATCCGGGTTGGCGAAGTCCAGCGGGCTGCCCTTGACCCAGTTCAGCACGTTGTCGCGGCCGACCTGGACATGACGGCCCTGGCCATCGGCGAAGCCCTGGATGTCGGTCAACCCGATGGTGCCGACGTCGGCCAGGGTGCCCGGACGCACGCCGCCATACACGTTCAGATCGAAGCTCTCTTCATGCTTGCCGTGGCGCACGCCGAACTGCAGCTGGTTGAAGATGCTGTCGAACTGCACATTGAAGTCCAGCTGCGCGTAGGTGTCCTTGCTGTCGGTGGAGAAGATGCCGTTGTTGCCGAACCAGCCACCGGCCGAGCCCCAGTTGGCCGGGTTGCGGGCCGCATCGGGGTTGTCGAAGGTGATGCCGTTGTCCAGGTTCCAGCTGAAACCACCGTTGTAGAACGGTTCGATGAAGTACTGGGCCAGTTCCTTGTTCTCGGACTTGCTCTGGCCGGCCTGGCCGCTGATGCCCCAGCTCTCGCCTTTCCAGGCGCCGCGCAGATCCAGGCCCTTGGTGGTGACTTCGGATTCGCGCACGTTGTTGTCGTAGATCACCGTGCCGCTGTTGGCGGTGGCGCTGGCATTGGAGTGGCCGCTGTTGACCACGCCATTGCGCACATCGCCGAGCTGGTTCACTGCACCGATGGTGCCGGGATTCCAGGTCAGGAAGGAGTACATCGACTGGTTGTAGTTGTCGAAGTTCTCCTTGATGTACAGGCCGCTCAGGTTGAACTCGAGCTCGTCGGTGGGCTTGAACTGCAGATTGACTACGGCGCTGTCGCGCTTGCGGTCCTGCTGGAACCAGGCCGCATTGACCGAGTTGGGCACATCCGCGTTCGGGTCCACGCCCGGCGCATTGGTGAAGGTGGAGGCCTTGGCGTACCCGAATACTTCCATGCCCTGGCGGTCCACGCGCTCTTCATAGTGCTGCGCGGCCACGTTGATGCCGAAGGTTTCCTCGTCGTTCTTCCAGCTGTAGATCGCCGAGGCGTTCGGCTTGCCCTTGCTGGCCTGGTCGCTGTAGCTGTAGCCGATCGAAGCGGCCACTTCATTGGCGCGCATGTCCAGCGGCTGGCGGGTGTGCATCAGGATGGTGCCGCCCAGGCTGCCTTCGGTCAGACGTGCTTCGGAGGACTTGATGACCTCCATGCGGCCCAGGATCAGCGGCGAGAGCAGGGTGTAGTCGAAGCCGCGGTTGGGCTGTTCGCCGTACAGCCAGATCGCCTGCGCCACCGGATGGCCATCCAGGAAGGACAGGTTGAGGCTGGGGTCGGTGCCATCGATGCTGACCCGCTCACCCTGGCCGAAGCGACGGTCCAGCGAGATGCCTGGCAGCTGCGAGAGCGCCTCGGCCACATTGGTGCTGGGGAACTTGCCGATGTCCTCGGCGGTGATCGCCTCGGAGATGGTGACGTTGTTGCGCTTGGTATCCAGCGACTTTTCCAGGCTCGCGCGGATGCCGACGACGCTGACCGTATCCAGGTCGGTGGGGGTGGTCGAGGTTTCCTGCGCCTGCGCGCCGAACACCAGACAGCTGAAAATGGCTGCCGAAAGCAGACTCTTGCGGTGGTTCATGATGTCTCTCCTCATCAATCCGATGGTTCGCCGGCGACGGCGTGTCTTCTTGCGTCTGGTACGACTTTGCCGCGCGCCCTGAACGGGGTGCGCCATGGGTGCCACGTACTGCGTATTGCCTTGCCCTGTGCGCCGTCAGGCGTTCGGGTGGTCCCTCTGTCCCAGGTACCAGCTGGCGGCGCCGATGACGCCCAGCTGCCCGTGCTCGACCACCTTCACGGGAATACGTTCCAGCGCCTCGCGCATCGGCCCCTTGTTGAGGTACCGCTCGACGAAGGTGCTGTTCAACAGGAAATCGCGGATCTGCGGCAGGATGCCGCCGGCCAGGTAGACCCCACCGGTGACGCCGTACTGCAGCGCCATGTCGCCGATCGTGCTGCCGAGCAGGCCGCAGAACACCTCCAGGCTCTGCTTCGCGAGCGGGTCGTGGTCGGCCATGGCAGCGGCGGTGATCGCGTCGGGGGTGGTCAGCGTCGGCGCTTGGCCGTTCAACGCGCACAGAGCGCGGTACAGATTCATCAGGCCGGGGCCGGACAGCGCCTGCTCGACCGAGACATGCGACCGGTCGCGCAGCATCTGCCGCACGATCGCCATTTCCAGTTCGGTGGTGGTAGCCAGCGTTGGCTGGCCGGCTTCGGTGGCCAGGACCACCGCGCCATGCGCGGTCGGGATCCACACCGCCGCGCCGAGGCCGGTGCCGGGGCCGACCACCAGGGTCGGGCCGCGCGGGGCGGTGGCCGGGCCGGTCAGCTGCAGCACGCCGCTGGCATCGACCTGGGCGGCGGCATAGGCCACCGCCTCGAAGTCATTGACGATGTACACCTGGTCCAGGCCGACCTCACGCTCGATCTGCCGCGCCGACAGCGGCCAGGGCAGGTTGGCGGTGATCACCGTGCCGTCTTCACGTGCATAGCCCGCAGTGGCGACCACGCAGTGCGCCGGGCGCGGGCCGTCGGCCAGGAAGTCGGACAGGATCGCGCTGAGGCCGGCGTAATCCGCATTGCGGAATTTGCGGTAGTCCAGCAGCTCCACCGGATGGGCCGGATCGGCGCTGGCCTGGACCCGGCCAACCCGGACATGCGTGCCACCCACGTCGGCGGCCAGGAACGGCGGCGTCGCGGCGGGCGGGGCATGGGCCGGTACAGCGTGGGCGGCGTTGGTCACACGGACTCCATCGGTTGGGCATGGCCAGGGCTGGCCCGGCGATTGAGGCGGAGTCTGTAATCGTTCTGACAACGATGTCAACGATAACCTCGGACTTTCGATGCTGCGCCGCAACGGGCCATGCCGCAGGAAAACGTTTTCACCCAACGGCCGTCATGTTTTTGCAAACGGCTTGGAAATAGGCGTCCAGCTCCCGTCCGGCGAGCCATACCGGGTTTTTGCGCAGATGCAGCACGCGGTTTTCACCGGACGCCCGTCAGACCAGTTGTTGACAAACCCGGCAGCGGCGACGAATAAATGTGACAACGTTGTTCCCAGCCACTCTTCCGACGCCGCATCGCGCGCCGTCGATGCAGGAGCCTTCTTGATGTCTGCCGTGCCTGCTGCCTCCGCGCGTTCGAGCGTGCTTACCTCGATCCTGATCATCGGCGTGCTGTTCTTCCTGATCGGCTTCTTCACCTGGCTCAACGGCCCGCTGATCACCTTCGTCAAACTGGCCTTCGAGCTGGACGAGGTCGGCGCCTTCCTGGTGCTGATGGTCTTCTACCTGTCGTATTTCTTCCTCGCCCTGCCGGCCTCGTGGATTCTCAAGCGCACCGGCATGAAGAAAGGCTTGAGCCTGAGCCTGCTGGTGATGGCGGCCGGCGCGGTGGTGTTCGCGCACTTTGCCCAGCAGCGCTGGTACCCGGGCGCGCTCAGTGGCCTGTTCGTGATCGGCAGCGGGTTGGCCCTGCTGCAGACAGCGGTCAACCCGTACATCAGCATCCTCGGACCGATCGAGACCGCGGCCCGGCGCATCGCGCTGATGGGCATCTGCAACAAGATCGCCGGCATGCTGGCCCCGGTGCTGATCGGCACGCTGGTGCTGCATGGCATCGGCGATCTGGACGCCCAGGTGAAGGTCGCCGATGCGGCTGCCAAGACGGTGCTGCTCAATGACTTCGCCGCCAAGATCCAGCTGCCGTACATGGCCATGGCCGGGCTGCTGGTGGTGCTCGCCGTCGCGGTGCTGTTCTCGCCGCTGCCCGAGCTGAAGACCGCTGAAGCCAATGCCACACCGGCCCGCGCGCCGGGCGTTGCCGAGCGCACCAGCATCTTCCAGTTCCCGCACCTGTGGCTGGGCGTGCTGTGCCTGTTCGTGTACGTCGGCGTGGAAGTGATGGCCGGCGATGCGATCGGCACTTACGGCCACGGCTTCGACCTGCCGTTGGACCAGACCAAGATGTTCACCTCGATCACCCTGGCATTCATGCTGTCGGGTTACGTGGTGGGCCTGGCGCTGATTCCGCACCTGGTGACGCAATCGCGCTACCTGAGCATTTCGGCAGTGCTGGGCGTGCTGTTCTGCATCGGCGCGCTGCTGACCCACGGCTATGTCTCGGTCGGCTTCGTGGCCGCGCTGGGCTTTGCCAACGCGATGATGTGGCCGGCGATCTTCCCGCTGGCGATCCGCGGCCTGGGCCGCTTCACCGAGACCGGCTCGGCGCTGCTGGTGATGGCCATCGCCGGTGGCGCGATCATTCCCCAGCTGTTTGCCGTGCTCAAGCAGCACTTCGACTTCCAGTGGGTGTTCGCCGGCCTGATGGTGCCCTGCTACCTGTACATCCTGTTCTATTCGATGCGCGGCCACCGGGTCGGGCTGTCCCGCGACGGGCAGTGATCGGCGATCATGGACGCTCAACCGGTCAGCCAGGGAAAAACGATGCGTAGAGCGACCATCAAGGATGTCGCCGAACGGGCCAAGGTATCGCTGAAGACAGTCTCACGGGTCATCAACAACGAGCCGTCGGTGATGCAGGCCACCCGTGCACGGGTGCTGCGCGCGATCGCCGAGCTGGACTACGAGCCCGATCCGGCCGCGCGCAACCTGCGCACCGGCACCACGCTGGTGGTCGGGCTGGTCTACGACAACCCCAACCCGTACCACATCATCGGCGTGCAGAACGGCGTGCTTGCCGCGTGCCGCGAGACCGGGTTCGGCTTGCAGATCCATCCCTGCGATTCCAGCTCGCCGATGCTCGCCGAGGAACTGGCCGACTGGGTGCAGCGTTCGCGCCTGGCCGGGCTGGTGCTGACCGCGCCGATGTCCGAGCGCAAGGATCTGGTGGCCGCGCTCACCGCACGCGGCATCAAACTGGTGCGCATCATCGCCGCCACCGCCGATCCGGAGGACGGCGCCTGTGTGTTCGTCGACGACCGCGAGGCCGCCTACGAGATCACCGAGCACCTGATCCAGCTGGGCCACCAGCGGATCGGCTTCCTCTGGGGCGGCACCTCGCACCGCTCCAGCGGTGAGCGCTATGCCGGCTATGAAGCGGCGCTGCGCGACTACGGCATGACAATCGACAAGCACCTGGTGGTGCAGGGCGATTACACCTTCGATGATGGCTTCCGCGGCGCGCGCCGCCTGCTGGCGCTGCGCGAACCGCCCACCGCGATCTTCGGTTCCAACGATGAGATCGCCGCCGGCGTGCTCGCGGCCGCCAAATCCACCGGCATGAACGTGCCCTACGACCTGTCCATCGCCGGTTTCGAGGACAGTCCGTTCTCGCGCCAGTCCTGGCCGCCGCTGACCACCGCCAAGCAGGCCACCGAAGACATCGCCCGGCATGCCGCGCGCCTGCTGATCGCGCAGCTGCGCAGCGATGCCTACGACGACGCGCCGCTGCAGCTGCAGAACCAGGGCTTCGTGCCGCAGCTGGTCGTGCGTGGTTCCACCGCGCCGATGCGCCCGCAGGGTGCACGGCTTCCCTCTCCTGAAACGACCTGAGTTCCCATGTCCCTGCCTGCCCCCCACGACACCCTGATGTACCGCGAAGCCGCCGAGGCTGCCGATGTGATCGCCGCGCAGTTCGCGCGCAACCAGGTGGCCGTGGAGACGCTGGCCGCCAGCCTGCGCGCGGCACCGCCGCCGTTCGTGGTGACTTGCGCGCGCGGCAGTTCCGACCACGCCGCCACCTATGCCAAGTACCTGCTGGAAACGCGCCTCGGGCTGGTCACCGCCTCGGCGTCGCCCTCGGTGGGCTCGGTCTACGAAGCACCCCTGAAGCTGCGCGGCGCGCTGTACATCGTGATCTCGCAGTCGGGCAAGAGCCCGGACCTGCTGCGCAATGCCGAGGCCGCGCGTGCGGCCGGTGCACGCGTGGTGGCGCTGGTGAATGTGGAGGATTCGCCGCTGGCGCAGCTGGCCGAGACGGTCATCCCGCTCGGCGCCGGTGCCGAGCGCAGCGTGGCGGCGACCAAGAGCTACCTGGCCTCGCTGTCGGCGATCCTGCAGCTGGTGGCGTACTGGACCCAGGATGTGGGGCTGATCGCCTCGCTGCGCGCGCTGCCCGATGCGCTGCGCGAGGCCTGGAACAGCGACTGGTCGTCGCTGACGGATGGCCTGGTGCCGGCCCACAATCTGTTCGTGCTCGGCCGTGGCCTCGGCCTGGCGGCGGCGCAGGAAGCGGCGCTGAAGTTCAAGGAAACCTGTGGCCTGCACGCCGAGGCCTACAGCTCGGCCGAGGTCAAGCACGGCCCGATGGCGCTGGTCGGCCCGGGCTTCCCGGTGCTGGCCTTCGCCCAGCCGGATGAAACCGGCGCCGGCACCCGCGCGGTGCTGAGCGAGTTCGCCGCGCGCGATGCGCAGGTGTGGCTGGCCGATGTCGGTGGGGATCTGCCGCTGCCGGTCGCGCCCCACCCGGCGTGCGCGCCGCTGCTGACCATCCAGAGCTTCTACCGCGCGATCAATGCGCTGGCTCTGCGCCGTGGCCACAACCCGGACCTGCCGCCGCATCTGAACAAGGTGACGGAAACCGTCTGATGAAAACCGTTCTGCGCAATGCCCGCATCCTGGCCGGCGACGACTTCCGCGATGACCTGGCGATCGTGATCGAAAGCGGCCGGATCACCGCGCTCATCTCCGATGCCGCGCCCATGCTCGGCCAGGCCGATGCGCAGGTGGACCTGGGCGGCGGCTGGTTGCTGCCCGGCTTCATCGATGCGCAGGTCAATGGCGGTGGCGGCGTGCTGTTCAACAACAGCCCGGATGTCGCCACGCTGCGCACGCTGGCCCAGGCGCACCGCCGCTTCGGCACCACCGGTCTGCTGCCGACTCTGATCAGCGACGACGTGCAGGTGATGCGCGCGGCCATCGCCGCGACCCGCCAGGCGATCAGCGAGGGCGTGCCAGGCGTACTCGGCATCCATCTGGAAGGCCCGTACATCGCCCCGGCGCGCAAGGGCACGCATGACGCGAACAAGTTCCGCGTGCCCGATGCCGCCGAGATTGCCTTGGCCGCCTCGCTGGACAACGGCGTCACCCTGCTCACGCTGGCGCCCGAGCGGGTGCCGCTGGAGAGCATCCGCGCGCTGGTGGAGCGCGGTGTGGTGGTGGCGGCAGGTCATACCGCCGCCAGTTACGAAGAGGCACGTGCCGGCCTGGAGGCCGGTATCCGCGGCTTCACCCATCTGTACAACGCGATGTCACCGCTGACCGGGCGCGAGCCGGGCGCGGTCGGCGCTGCACTGGAAGACCGCGACAGCTGGGTCGGCATCATTGCCGACGGTGTGCATGTGCACCCGGCCAGCCTGCGTGTGGCGCTGGCGACCAAGCCGCGCGGCAAGGTCATGCTGGTCACCGATGCGATGCCGCCGGTGGGTGCGGCAGACCCAAGTTACGTACTGTACGGCGAGGTCATCACTGCGGTGGACGGGGTGGTGCGCAATGCTGCCGGCTCGCTGGCCGGCTCGGCGCTGGACATGGCCACGGCGGTGCGCAACAGCGTGCAGCTGCTGGGCGTGTCGTTGGCCGAAGCGGCGCGCATGGCGTCGACCTATCCTGCGCAGTTCCTGAATCTGGATGACCGCTACGGGCACATCGCCGAAGGCCATCATGCCGATCTGGTGCTGCTCGATGACGCGCTGCAGGTGCGCAGCACCTGGATCGCCGGGCAGCGCGAAGACGTATGAGTGCCGCGCCGTCGGGGCGGATGGGGTCGATCGATGCACTGCGCGGCCTGACCGTCGCGGCGATGCTGCTGGTCAACAACCCCGGCGACTGGAGCCATGTCTACGCGCCGCTGCTGCACGCGGACTGGCATGGCTTCACCCCGACCGACCTGATCTTCCCGCTGTTCCTGTTCATCGCAGGCGTCTCGATGGCCTTCAGCCTGGCCCCGCGCGCGGGCGAGCGGGCCACGCGTCCGGCGCTGGTGCGTGGGGTACTGCAACGCGCGCTGCGCATCCTGATCGCCGGCGCGCTGCTGCACCTGATGGCGTGGTGGCTGTTCGAGCTGCCCGCGTATCGCCTGTGGGGCGTGCTGCAGCGGATCGCCCTGTGCGTGGCGGTGGTCGGTGTGCTGGCGGTCTACACGCAGGCGCGGACGCAATGGGTGGTGATCATGGGATTGCTGGCGGCCTATGCGGGCATCCTTCTTTCTGCCCATTCGCTGGCGCCATGGGTCAATCCAGCCAGCCGCCTGGATACCGCGCTGTTCGCCCCGTTCCTCTATAAGTACTCCGCGCTCACCGGCCTGGGTCATGATCCGGAAGGCCTGCTGAGCAGCCTCGGGGCGATTGCCACTACGTTGCTCGGTCTGCGCGCGGGTGCGTGGCTGCGTGCCGGCCAATCGGTCCGCCTGGCCACCCTGACGCTGGCCTGTCTGGCCTTCGGTGGTCTGGCCACGCTGTGGCTGCCCCTGAACAAACAGCTCTGGACGGCGAGCTTCGTGCTCTGGACCGGTGGCCTGTCCGTGGTCGCGCTGCTGCTGGCGCACCTGTTGATCGACTGCTGGGGTATGCCCGCACTGGGCCGCCGCTTCGGGGTGAATGCAATCGCCGCTTACCTTGGGTCCTCGGCAATGGCGCTGGTCCTGGGCGCGACAGGCGTCTGGGCTTGGGCGTTCCGTGCACTGGAGCGTGTGGTACCGCAGGCACCGATGTTGGCCTCGCTGATGTGTGCGGTGGGCTTCGTCGCGCTCTGGTGGGGCGTTGTGTGGGTGCTGGATCGCCGGCGCCTCTATCTGAAGATATGAAGGCATCGGTTTTTTACCTTCGCATCACGGCGGCACAGTAAAAGTACCTACGCAGGTCATCCGTAAAAGCACTGGGCCGTTGCTGTCCCCCTTCTGCTGAACAGGAAAGGTACATGCGCCAGACGCTTGTTTGGCCGGCACGACCGTTGCTGGCTGTCCAGATATCGCGGCTGCTGCACGCCGGCCGCCGTGGCGCCCTCGGCACCGTATTGATCGCCGGCGCCTTCCCGGCATGGGCGGGCTGCGATAACGCTGCGCCGACCACCGGGCAGACTGTGACCTGCTCCAGCCAGCTGCCCAATCCAGACACCGCGCCGGTCATCGGCGGGGCCGGCAGCAGCAACATCACGCTCAACGTTCTTGGCAACGCGCAGCTCGCGCCGGCCGCCGGCAACGCCGTCACGCTGCAGGCCGGCGGCGGCGGTCATCTGATCACCAACGACGGCAGCATCATCGCGGTGGCCGGGCGTGGCCTGCAGCTGGACGCCGCCTCCACCGTGATCAATCGCGGGGTGATCAGCGGCAGTACGGGCGGCATCGTATTCGGCGTTGGCAATGATCGGCTGGACATGCTGGCCGGCAGCATCCGCGGTGGTGTCGCGCAGGGCGCCGGCAACGACACCCTGGTGGTACGCGGTGGTGTCATCGACAGCGTCGACCAGGGCGATGGTGTTGACGTGATGGAGATCAGTGGCGGCACCATCACCGGCGCGGTGCAGCAGGGCGGTGGCCAGGATGTGTTCGTGATGACCGGCGGCACCATCGGTGCGCTGCTGCAGGGTGATGGCACTGACCGTTTCCGCATGACCGGCGGCCAGATCATCGGCGGCTTCGACGACGGCGACTATGCCGAGATGACCGGCGGGCGCATCGGCCGGGTCAACATGAAGCTGGAGAACAATACCTTCGATATGTCCGGTGGCACGATCGACGGCAACCTTGTCACCGGCTTCGGCAACGACACCATCATCCTCTCCGAAGGCTACATCGGCGGCAACATCAGCGTCAGCGGTGGCGATGATTCCATCACCATCACCGGCGGCACGGTGCGCGGTGAGATCCGCGCCAGCACCGGCAACGATCGGCTGGACTGGTCCGGTGGCGGGGTGGTGTACGGCACGGTGGACATGGGCGAGGGCAATGACGTCGCCACGCTGTCCAACCTCAACAACAGCCATCTCGGCGCGATTCCGCTGTTCACCGGTGGGCTTGGCACCGATCTGCTCACGATGAACAACGTCAAGACCAGCGGTGTCTCGCGCTTCACCGGCTGGGAGCAGATCAACCTGCGCCAGGACAGCCAGCTGACCTTCGATGGCGATCTGGTGCTCTCCGATGTCACCACCAGCGGCGGTACGCTGGACGTCGACAGCACCAGCACGGTGTTTGCCGGTGGCCTCAATGCCAACGTGCGCACGTTCACTGCTGGCCAGCAGGTCAATGTGATCAATGCCGGCCGTATCGATCTGAGCAACGGCAGCAACGGCCCGGGCGATGCGTTCACCATCGCAGGCAATTACGTCGGCAACAACGGCGGGGTGTACCTGCAGTCGGTGCTGGCCGGTGACGGCGCGCCGTCGGATCGACTGGTGATCTCCAACGGTGTGGCCAGCGGCAGCACTGGGCTGGGCATCCTCAATGCCGGTGGCGGTGGGGCGGCGACGCAGGCGGACGGCATTCTGGTGGTGCAGTCGATCAACGGCGCCAGTACCACGCAGAACGCGTTCGCGCTCTATAACCCCATCACGGCCGGCGCATTCGAGTACTTCCTGTTCAAGGGCGGCGTCAGTGCGGGCAGCGGTGAAAACTGGTACCTGCGCTCGACCCTGGTGGCGGGCGTCTCACCCGCGCCGTCGCCGGCGCCGCCGGGGGTGCCCACGGTGACACCGTCGCCGCCACCGCCGGAGAATGCCGGTGCACCACCGCCCGCGCTGACGCCGCCACCGTCACCGGATCTGCCGGAGAACCCGGATCCGCTGGCACCGGAACCGGCCCCCCCACCGCCGCCGCCCGAACCGGCGCCGGTGACGCCCCCGCAAACCGATACGCCACCGCCGGTGCCGACCACGCCAGCCGCCGTGCCGGGTCCGCTGGCCGTGCCGCCGACACCCGGTGCTGTGCCGGCCGAAGGCGACATCGTTCCGTTGTACCGCGTGGAGGCGGCCACCTACGCGGTGGTGCCGCCGCTGCTGCGTGAGACCAGCCTGCTCAGCCTGGGCACCTTCCACGAGCGCCAAGGCGAGCAGCGCCTGCTGGCCGGGCAGGGCGGGTTCCGCGCGGCGTGGGCACGGATGATCGGGCAGAGCCATGAGCAGCATTGGGAAGGCGATGCCAAGCCCAGCTTCGACGGTGACATCCAAGGCATCCAGGCCGGTGTGGATCTGTACGCAACGGCCGATGATCACGCGCGCAATCAGTTCGGTGTGTTCGTCGGACGTACCCGCGCGCAGGGCAACGTCAACGGCTTCGCGATCGGCTGGGACAACGTGGCGGTGGGCCGCACGCGCCTGGATGACAAACATGTCGGTCTGTACTGGACCCGCGTGGGCAGTGCCGGCGGTTACCTGGACGCCGTGGTCATGCAGAGCCGCTATGACGGCAATGCGTGGTCGGCGCGCGGCCTTGGGATCGATCTGCGCGGCGATGGCACCACGGCGTCACTGGAGGTCGGCAAGCCGCTGCTGCAGCTCGGGCAGTCCGCCTGGTGGCTGGAGCCGCAGGCCCAGGTGATCTGGCAGCGCAGTGCCCTGGATGACAGCGCGGACCGCATCTCCACGATCAGCTACGACAACGAAGACGCCTGGACCGGCCGCGTCGGCCTGCGCCTGGCAGCCGACTACAACCTCGCCGGCAATGGCTGGCAGCCGTACCTCAAAGTGAACTACTGGCAGACCTTCGATGGCGAGGATCGCATCACGTTTGGCACCAATGCCTTGACCAATCAGCAGGCCGCCCGCGCGCTGGAAGTCGGTGTCGGTGTGGTCGCGCGCTTCAATGCCAATGTCAGTGCGTTTGCGGTGGCCGATTACACGCGCGATCTGGAAGGCAGCGATCAGAAGGAGCGCACGAGCATCGAAGGAAATATCGGCGTGCGGTTTGATTGGTGAGGCGGTTGTGGCCGCTGGCTGATCGGCGGCACGCTGCCCGCCCTGGGTGACGTGCTCCTCATTTCGGACTGACCGGTCGCCAGGACGGAGGGCGCGCGCTGTTCCTGTGGCCGCGTGCAGCGATATGCTGCGGACTACTCAACTACACGGATGTAGCGCGATGGTAATGTCCATGCGGTCTCGTTGTACGCGCTCGGTGCTGCTGGCCGGTGTGCTGCTTGCACCGTTGGCGAACGCACAGGACATGCCTGCGCCAGCGGTACAGCTGCGGATCGTGGAGGTGCTGGAGCGTGAGGCGCTGTACCGCGACAAGGTCGATTGGCAGGCGCTGCGCACCCGCCTGCAGGCTCCCGATGCTGATCCCGCCAAGACCTGGCCATTGTTGCGCGATGCCATTGCCGTGAGCAGTGGGGGGCATGGACGGTGGCTGCCGGCGACGCCCCCGTCGCTGCAGTCGCCTTTGAAGCGCGGCATGCCAGCATCAATCAGTCCACCGTCGGCCACCCGGCAGACAGATGAGGCCAGCGCCACGCCGCAACGCACTGATCTGCAGCGGGATATGGATACGGTGGGTCGCCGCATTGGATGGATGACGGTGGGAGCCTTCAACGCGAGTGGCGCGGGCGGCAGTCAGACCTGGCAGCAGGCGAGCCTGGCGTTTGCCGGCAGGCTGCAGAACGCGATCCGCAGCAAGGACCGGGCGGAACGATGCGGCTGGGTTGTAGATTTGCGGGGCAACGGCGGCGGCAACATGTGGCCGATGCTGCTGGGCTTGGCCCCCCTGCTGGAAGAGGCCGATGGCCATGTGCCCCGGATCGGTGCGTTCGCCACGGCCGATGCGGAGCAGTCATGGTCGTCGCACGACGGTGCTGTCTGGCTGGAGCAGAAGATGCTGCTCGACGGTGGCGCGGCGGTGTATCGCCTCCGGCAGCCGGGCGCACCGGTGGCGGTGTTGTTCGGTCCGCGCACCGCCAGCTCAGGGGAGGCGACGGCGCTGGCCTTCCGCGGGCGTACCAATACCCGGAGTTTCGGCCAGCCCACGGCGGGCCTCTCGACCGGCAACCGTACCGAGCGGCTGCCCGACGGAACCGCATTGCTGGTCACCGGCAACGTCATGGTCGACCGCAATGGTCGGGGCGATGGCGGCAAGGTCGCCCCGGATGTGATCGTCAGTGAAGGCGAGGACGCGGCGGCCGCGGCGCGCGATTGGCTGCTGGCACAGCCAGCGTGCGCGGCCAGCGCCAGCTGAGACAGCGTCCGGTCCGCGCTGGGATCAGGCGGGGCCGGAGTCTGCCGCGCAGACTTCAATCAGCGCGTACGCACCGCGCTGATCGCCTTCACCCGCGCTTTGGCCAGGGCCTCACCCACCGCCGGGCCCTTCAATCCGCTCAGATCCAGATCGCGCGCCTGCACCGTCAGCGCCGCCTGGTGCAGGCGTTTGAGCGTTTCACCCTGCGGATAGTCGCTGTCCTCGAAGCCGAGCCGGCCGCGCTTGTCGGCTTCGCAGCACAGCGCGATCTGCGCGATGCGCTCCGGGCGGCGGAAACCGTCGCAGCGGGCGAGCAGCTTCAACACGGTGGCATCGCGCAGTTCGTCGATGCGGTGCACGTTGAGATGATCGCGGCACACCGCTTCGGCCAACTGGCGATGGTCCAACGGCACTTTCAGTCGGTCGCAGAGGGCAGCCAGCGGGGCCAGGCCGCGTTCTTCGTGCTGCAGGTGGCGCGGCCATTCGGCCGGCGGCGTCAGACCCTTGCCGAGGTCGTGGGTCAGCGCGGCAAAGCCGATCAGGTCATCGCCGGGGGCCAGCTGCGCGGCCATGTCGTTGACCATTTCCTGGTGCACGCCGGTATCGACTTCCGGGTGGAACTCCGCGCGCTGGGGCACACCGTAGAGGGCCTCCAGCTCGGGCAGGATCGCGCCCAGTGCCTGGGCATCATGCAGGGTGCGCAGGAACGCGGAGGGCCGCGCGGAGGCGAGCGCACGGCGCAGCTCCTGCCAGACGCGCTCGGGCACCAAAGCGTCGAGCTCGCCACTGGCGGCGACCTCCCGCATCAGCGCCATCGTCTCGTCGGCGACGGTGAAGCCCAGCGGCGCAAAGCGCGCCATGAAGCGGGCCGCGCGCAGCACCCGCAGGGGATCTTCGACGAAGGCCGGGCCGACGTGGCGCAGCACGCGCTGCTGGATATCACGCACGCCGCCATACGGATCCACCAACGCACCGGTGGCTTCATCGCAGGCGATCGCGTTGATGGTGAAATCGCGACGTTGCAGGTCTTCTTCCAGTGTCACGGCGGGATCGGCATCAACCACGAATCCGCGATAGCCGCGGCCGGATTTGCGCTCGGTGCGGGCCAGCGCATATTCCTCACCGGTATCAGGATGGAGGAACACCGGGAAATCGCGGCCCACGGCCTTGTAGCCCTGCGCTTCCATCTGCGCCTGGGTGGCCCCGACCACGACCCAGTCGCGGTCGCCGGGAGCATGCTGCAAGAGGCGGTCGCGCACGGCGCCGCCAACCAGATAGATCTTCATGCGGCCATGATGCCGCAGTCGGGCAGGCCCGTGCTCGCCAAGGGCACCGGCGTACTCAGTCGCCGCCCTTGTCGGCGTTGGCCGCGCAGGCGAAGGTCTTGCGCTTGACCTGCAGCCGGCCGTTCATGCGGTCGGTCACCGGCAGCGCGTCACCGTTCAAGCGCCAGTCGTAAATGACGCTGAAGGCCAGAATACGCGCGACGTACTCGCGGGTTTCCTTGTAGCTGATCGTTTCGATCCAGATGTCCGGATCGAAACCCGGGCGCTGCGACTGCCAGCGGGCGGTCGGGGTCGGGCCGGCGTTGTAGGCGGCGATGGTGACGTAGGGCAGGCCGTCGTACTTGTTCATCAGCTGGCGCAGGTAGGCCGTGCCGATGGCGATGTTGGTGTCCGCATCGTAGAGGCTGGCGGCGCCGCCGTAGTTGGTCAGGCCGATCGATTTGGCCACGGCCGCACCGGTGGCGGGCAGGACCTGCATCAGGCCCATCGCGTTGGCCGGTGAGCGCGCCTTCGGGTTGAAGATGCTCTCGGCCCGGATTTCCGCGGCCACCCAGGCCGGGTCGATGGCGTTGCGGGCGGACTCGCGGCGGATGCTGTCATCGTGGTGCAGCGGGAAGCGCAGCGAGTACAGGCGCTGCTCGTCCGGGGTCTTGCCAAGCGAGAACACCGCACGGTCGAACCAGCCGTTGTCGCGGGCGACTTCCACGGCGAGACGACGCTGCGTGTTGTCGTAGCGGCTCAGCGCATCGTTCCACTCGGCCACGGCCCAGCCGGCACGCTCGATCTTGAACAGTTCCATCGCGCGCACGATCGCCGGGTCACGCGCGACCGCCGCCTGCGCCTGCGCGCTGTCGTTGGGCTCCCAAGGGCACAGGGTGTAGTTCTGGCCGAGCTGATCGGCCGCCAGGAAGCCATGGAAGGTGGCCGCGCGGGCGGCCTCGCGGAAGGCCGCCTGCGCTTCGCTGCGTTTGCCGGTCTTGTCCAGCATGCGCGCTTCGAAATAGCGCCAGCGCGAATCGGCGCGCTGGGTCGGGCCCATCTTGCGGATCGCGGTCAGTGCGGCCGGCCAGTCGCCGCGCGACAGCGCTTCGCGCGCCCGCCATTCGTGCAGGCGTTCGTCATAGGCCGACTCGGGCACCGCATTGAGGCGACGGGCGGACTCAGGACCGTAGGAGGCCACCGTCCACAGCGCGATCTGGTACAGCACCTGCGCGCGCTGCGCGGCGCTCAGCTGCAAGGCGTCGGCGTACTGCGGCAACTGCTGTTCGGTGGCCCCCGGATCGGCCTTGGCCAGCTTGGCCAGGCCGTCGGTGGCGATGCGCCGGCTGCGCTCATTGCGCGGCCAGTTCAGTGCGCTCGCATTGGGCTTGTCGACGAAGGCGGCATACGTGTTGGCCAGGGCCAGATCGGCGGCGGGCAGACCGCGCGCGGCGCTGCGCATCACCGCCGGCTGCTGCTCATCGGCGGCGGCGTCGATACGTGCCCAGCGTAGCTCGGCGCTCAGACCGCCCTTGGCCTCCAGCACGGCAAAGACCGGGTCACAGGCATCGGGCAGCGACTTGCCGGTGCTGCGCCAGATCGCCTGCGCCTCGCTCACCCACTGCGCATCGGCCTTGCCGGTGGCCTGGCGCGCATTGAGCTGCGCGCAGCGCAGGCCGACGTTGGAGGTCTCGGTCCAGTTGGCCAGCAGCGTCGGCCAATCCTGGCGTCGCGCCACCGCGGGCAGCCATACGTTGCGGAAGCTGGTGGCCACGGCCTGGCCGTTGTAACGCTTCAGGAAATCCTGGGCCTGCACATTGCTGACGGTGTCGATGTTGCGCCGCAGGTTGGCGAATTCGACCCAGCCATACAGCGGGTGCCGGCTCAATGCGGCCGCCTGGGCCGGGTCAAACTGGCCGCGCTCGGCGTTGTCGATGACGGCTTTGAGCTGCGCGCGCTGCGCATCCAGGTTCTGGGCATCGGCCACCGGGCTGACGCCGGTGCAGGCCAGCAGGACGGTCGCGCTGAAAAAATAGAGGGGAAGTCGAGTCATGCGGGAAAGCATAACGGCGCGGGGTGAAAGGGAGTGAGGGCAAGCCGACTCGAGGATGAACGGGAGCTTGTCATGCTGAAGCCGAGGGGTGTCCACATAGTCTCCATACTAGGGCAGCGCCTTCGTCAAGAAGCAGTGCAAGGCTTTTCTCGGGATAGATAATGCAGGGCCTTTGCCTGAGACCAACGTGACCCAGACAATGGCGTTGAAACACTCCAGGCACGGCTGCAGGCGCACCCGTACTATCACGCGTAAGCCCGATTACAGTGGTCATTTCAATCGCTCCTGGCGCGCAATCTGGAGTCATCTCAACAGGTCTGGCAGTGTGCTACAGCGCAGAAATGTACCGAAACCCGTTCGTCCAGTAGGAACATCAAAAAGATAGGCGACATCTTCCGATGTCGCCCACTTCATCATCTCAACCTCTGATAGCGACTCCCAGAGACCCCTTGCCGTGTGTGTGAGAACGGAAGGCGCTCTACAGCGCTTTGCAAGTAACGGTTCTTCCGTCCCAGGAGCACGACATGCGGGTTTGCCCTTGCGACGCCCCCGTGACTGGAACTCCATATTGCTGCGCTGATCGAGCCCAGCGCTCCATATCATTCGACCTTCCGAAGTAATACCCTCCCGCATAGCTCGGGGCTGTAACCGGGTCTACGATGGATTCGTCTGGAACCTTGTTTCCGGTGCCGTCTCGACTTTCTCCCTTTTGATACTTTGCTTCCGTTACATCGTCTGAGGTTATTCTGTACATGGTGCGAGATCCATCGCGCCAAGTGATTATTATGGTGATCGTCCCTCCCCCCTTCAGTGATGACCACGTTAGACCAGCCTGTTGAAGCGCATTGGCGAAATTGTTCCAATTGTTATTACCAGTGTTCGCTCCTGACAACTCTGTTGCTAATTGCTGGCCGAGCCGCGTGCGGAGGGTCGAAGATTCAACAATGTCAAAGGTGTTTGATCCTTTGTATGCATCGGGAAAGGTGATTCCATTGCTGTTCCCTGGATTGTCCGGGTGCAAAATAATGATCGGACCGCCGCCAGCTTGTGGCTTTTCCCGCAGTGCCTTCATCTGCTGGGTTGTTGTAGCATCAACTATTCTATAGAACGCAAGTTGTATCTGTGCCGGAACAGGGGTGGATAGTGCTCGCCACTTCCTTATCTCCCTGTCGTATTCAACCTCATATGCGTTAAGTTTTGCGCCTTCGAAATCTGCAACAAGTGTTAGTCCTGAGCCAGATAAAATGGCAGCGTCCTTAGGTGATCTGCAGTTGTTGCATTCAATGAATCCTCCGGCAGTAGCCTTCTCGGCCGAGGTTGAAATAATGCTGATGGCTGCAAGTGCTATGCATATGATCTTTGGTGTCCATTTCATTTGATCGTCTCCATTCCTTTCAGCATGCCGTCATTGGCAGTGGAATGGTATTTTTGATGCAGTTCGAGATTATTGACCTTGCGCACAGTATTGATAATTTATTGCGTGAATATGTTCATGTTTTGATTTTAATACTGGACTTGCCTCGTTGGGCGGGGGGGTTCATTTTCATGACTTGGTAAAAGTGCGACCGCTCTCACGGGTTGAAACGAACAAATTGTTTACAAAGGAGACACTGCCGCCATGCAGGGGGGGCGCGGCAGCCCAGCCCGACATTCCTTTGGAGAGAGAGCGAATGAACAACCTGCATCACCGCCCACTGGCGGTCGCCGTCTCGCTGTGCCTGCTGCTGGCTGCACCGGCATTGGCCAGCGCGCAGGACGCGCCACGCAGTACGACCGACCTGGACCGGGTGGAAGTGACCGGCAGCCGCATCAAGCGGGCCGAGGTGGAAGGCCAGGTGCCGATCCAGACCCTGACCCGCACCGAGATCGAACGCACCGGCCTGACCTCGATCGGCGATGTGCTGCAGCAGCTGACCGGCTCCGGTTCGGCGCTCAATGCGAAGTTCAATTCCTCCGGCAACTTCGGCTTTCCGCCGGATGGCAGCGGCGTGGGCGCGGGCTCGGCCCAGGTCGATCTGCGGCACCTGGGCGCCAAGCGCGTGCTGGTCCTGGTCGATGGCATCCGTTGGGTCAACGAATCCTCCGCCTCCGGCGTGGGCGCGGCGACAGACTTGAACACCATTCCGCTGGCCATCGTCGAGCGCATCGAAGTGCTCGAAGACGGCGCTTCGTCGCTGTACGGCTCCGACGCGATCGCCGGTGTGGTCAACATCATCACCCGCCGCGAATTCGACGGCGCGCAGGTGACGACGAACTACGGCGAGTACAGCAAGGGCGATGGCACCCAGAAGGGCGTGGACCTGGCCTGGGGTACCAGCGGCGACCGCTACAGCCTGTTCCTGGGCGCCAGCTGGACCAAGCAGGACCCGGTGTATGCGCGCGATCGCGAGCAGTCGCGCTTTCCGATTCCGGGTACCGGACTGGCCTTCGGCAGTGGTGGCATTCCGCAGGGGCGGTTCAAAATTATCGATCCCAGCTCTGGATTGTTGCAGGACATCGTGCCCAATACGGGGGTGAGCAGTCCACGTTACGACGGCAGCGCCGGCTGCACCCGCAGCGATGACTACCACTGCTTCACCTCGGCCGACCGCTTCAACTTCGCCGAGTACAACATGGTGCTTACGCCATCGGAACGTAAGGGCGTCTTCGGCCAGTTCCGCTTCGATCTCACCGATGACATCCAGTGGTACATCAAGGCGCTGGGCAACCGCCGCGAATCCATCAACCAGGCCGCACCGGAGCCGCTGTTTTTCGGGCCCGACGGCGCCACCGGTAATCCGCTGGCGGACAACATCGTGGTCTCCGGATTGAATCCTTACAATCCGTTCGGGTTCGATTTGGTTGCATCGGACAATATGATCTTGATCGGCCGCCGCCCGGTGGAAGGCGGCCCGCGCGTGTTCGAGCAGGAGGTCAACACGCAGTACTTCGCCACCGGTCTGGTCGGCCAGTTCCAGGCGGCGGACCGCAGCTGGTTCTGGGACCTCAACGGTATGTACAGCAAGAACAAAGCCGAGCAGACCAACTACGGCAGCTACGACATCTACAAGGTCAACATGGCGCTGGGCGATCCGGCGATCTGCGCGGCCACGCCCGGCTGTGTCCCGCTGAACATCTTCGGCGGGGTCGGTTCGATCACCCCGGACATGCTGCGCTGGATCCAGCCGGTGGTGCGTGACCGCAGCCAGAACGAGCTGAGCCTGTTCACCGCCAACCTGAGCAGCGAGCTGTTCACCCTGCCGGCCGGCCCGGTCTCGTTCGCCACCGGCTATGAGTACCGCAAGTACGAGGGCCGCTATGATCCGGATCCGTTGACGGTGATCGGCCACTACAACGGCGTGCCGTCACTGCCCACCTCCGGCTCCTATGACGTCAACGAGGCCTACCTGGAGCTGAGCGTGCCGATCTTCGCCAAGAGCGCGCTCGGCGAAAAACTCGACCTGAGTCTGGCCGGGCGGTACTCGGATTACTCCACCTTCGGCGGCGAGTTCACCCCGAAGTACGGCCTGCGCTGGCAGGTGACCAATGACTTCGTGCTGCGCACCAGCTATGCCGAAGGCTTCCGCGCACCGTCGATCGGCGAGCTGTACGGCTCGGCCGCGCGTGCCGATCTGCAACTGTTCGATCCGTGTTCGGTCGGGCTGGGCGGCACCCCGCCACGTGGCAGCGCGGCCAACTGTGCGGCGCTTGGCGTGCCGGGCGGCTTCCAGCAGGCCAACTCGCAGATCTCGGTCACCACCGGTGGCAACGCGGAGCTGGATCCGGAGCGCTCACGCAGCTTCAACGCCGGCTTCGTGTGGAGCCCCTGGTTCGGCAGCAATGCGTCCTGGTCGGAGCGCTTCGATGTGGAGGTGACGTTCTACCGCCACCACATCGAAGGCGCGATCCAGGCGATCAACGCGCAGACCCAGCTCGACCTGTGCGTGGACACGCTGGACCCGCTGTACTGCGGTGGCATCACGCGCGCCTCGACCGGTGCAGTCAGCAGCTTCAACAACCGCCTGACCAACCTGGGCTCGATCAAGACCGATGGCTGGGACGTGGACCTGTTCTGGACCCTGCCGCAGACGGAGGTCGGCCAGTTCAAGCTCGGTTGGCAGAACACCTTCGTCGGCCGCTATGAGGCACTGGGCGCGGCCGGCCAGCGGCAGCCACAGGAGCCGGGGGTGGAAGTGGCCGACAGCTCGATCCCCGAGTGGACCAGCAATGCCACGCTGAGCTGGAATCTGGCCAACTGGAATGCCTCCTGGACGGTGCGCCACATCTCCAAGCTCACCGAGGAGTGTGGCGACGTGGCGGCGTTCCCGATCTGCGGCAATCAGGCCGAGGGGACGAACGACCTGGCCGCGACCACCTTCCACGACATGCAGGTGGGCTACAAGGTCGACTGGATGAAGGGCCTGCAGCTCAGCGCCGGCCTGAACAACGTGTTCGACAAGGATCCGCCGATCTGCCTGTCGTGCTCGCTCAACGGCTACGACGCCTCCACCTACGACATCCCGCGCGGGCGCTACTGGTACGTGCGCGCGGACCTGCGGTTCTGATCGCGGGCTGATGCGGGCGTGACATACCGGGGCGCCATGAGGGCGCCCCGGTGCGTTTCGGGCGGACAACCCGGTTGCGAGGACCGGCCATCTCGCGAGTCCGGCATGCCGGTGCTGTTTCCGTCAGGCATCATTGCGCTGCTGGCCAGCGGCCGGCACTACCTCTCTCTTGAACGGCATTGCCATGAACCTGCATACCTGGTGGATCTTCGCCGTCACCGTGTTCGTCCTGTGCGGTACGCCCGGCCCGAACATGCTGCACGTGATGACCCGCAGCGTGCGCGTCGGCTTCCGCCGCAGCATCGCCGCCATGGCCGGCTGCCTGACCGCGCTGGTACTGGCGCTGGCGATCTCCGCCGCCGGGCTGGGCGCGGTGCTCAAGGCCTCGCCGATGGTGTTCGACGTGCTGCGCTACGCGGGCGTGGCGTACCTGGTGTACCTGGGGATCAAGGCCTGGCGCGGCGGTGATGCACCGATCGACGTGGGCAGCACCACGGCGCTGGTGCCCAGTTCATGCACCGTGCTGTTCCGCGATGGTTTCATCATCGGCATCAGCAACCCGAAGCTGCTGCTGTTCGCCTCGGCGTTCCTGCCGCAGTTCGTCGATCTCACCCAGCCGCAGCTGCCGCAGTTCGTGATCCTGGTGGGCACCTTCGCGGTGATGGAGATGTTCTGGTACGGGGTGTACGCCGCCGGCGGCCGCGGGCTGGCCGGTTATCTGGCCAAGCCGGGGCTGCGCAAGGTGTTTGATCGCGTGGTGGGTACGATCTTCATCGGGTTCGGGTTGGCGCTGCTGCGTGCCAGGCCGTAGTGCCGGCCGCTGGCCAGCAACCCGGCAAGACCGTCATCGTTCATGACGCTGCCGGCCAGCGGCCGGCACTACCGGGGCCCGGCCAGGCGCCGCCGCGCATCCATTGCGCATCGTGCAAAACGCAGAGAGCCGGGCAATGCCCGGGTCTCCTTGTTGACGCGATTTGATCAATGACCGATCAGAACGACCAGGTAAACGTCAGGCCACCATTGCGACCATCACCGTACGCGCCGTACCCGTTGATCTGCGAGAAGTACGTCTTGTCCAGCAGATTGTTGAGGTTGGCCTGCACGCTGAACTCCGGCGAGATGCGGTAGCGCACGAACGCGCTGACCAGCGCATAGCCGCCCTGTTCGATACGGCCATAGGCCGGCACCGGATAGTAGATGCCGTTCTGCCAGTTGGCACCGCCGCCGACCGTCAGCGCGCTCAACGACTGCGGGGTGTAGCTGGTGAACAGCTTGATGGTGGTCTGCGGCAGGTTGGTGTTGATGTCCGCGTCGTTGATGTCCTTGGCCACGTAGCGCGAGGCACCGAAAGTCGCGTTCCAGCCGGGGGCCAGTTCACCGTTGAGCTCGAACTCGAAACCGCGGCTCACCGTGCCGCGCGCGGCGATGTAGGCGAACTCATTGGGGCTGCCTTGGACGGGCTCGGTGGTGGCCTGGCCAACGTTGTCCTGCTCCATGCGGAACACCGCCAGCGACGCGTTCAGGCGGTTGTCGAACCACGCGCCCTTGACGCCCACTTCGTAGCTCTTGCCGTCCACCGGATCCAGGTAGCTGCCCGCGCGGTTCTTCAGCGTCTGCGGCTGGAAGATCTCGGTGTAGCTGGCGTAGGTGGAGTAGGTGTCGTTGATGTCGAACACCAGGCCTGCGTACGGGGTGGTGACCTTGTGGCTAAAGCGACTGACGACTGTGCCCTCCAAACCGTCCAAGCTCCAGTCGGTATAGCGCGCACCAATGATCAGCTTCAGCGGGTCGGCCAGCGCCAGGCGAGTAGCCGCGTAACCCGCTTTCTGAGTGATCGTGCCACGGCTCTGCAGCTTCATTGCACGCCACTCTGGTTCAGGGAAATTGCCGTTCCAGCCGAGATAGTTGGGCAGCGTCAGGTATGGCGCAATCGGATCACTGTAGAAATCCGGCTGGTAATCGCCTTTGTTGGCGTACTCCCGCTTGTTGTAGCTCAGACCAGCCATGAACTGGTGCTCGCGGCCAAACAGCTGAAACGGGCCGTCGATGAAGCCATCGACCGCGCTGACCTTGCGCTCGGTGTTGTAGAAGCCTGCAGAAGGCGTGATACCAGCACCGGTTGCTTTGTCAAAGTAGGACGCGCCAGTCATCCAGTCGTTGTAGGCGGTGTAGAACAATTTATCATCGGCCTTGGTTTCGTCATGCGTCGCGCCGACTTTGAACTTCCAGCCGCTGGCAAACCCATGTTCAAGAGTGGCGAATGCGCGCTTGCTGGTGGTGTCCCAATACGTCCAGCCTGGATTCGGGTTGAACGACTCGTCGTAACCGGTGGAGCTGCCATCGGAGAACAGCATCGGGAAGCCACCCCAGGTCGCGCCGTTCGCGCGCTTCTGCTGGTAGTCGTAGCCCACGCTCAGCTGGGTATCCGGGGTCAGGTCGGCATCGATTACCGCATAGCCCAGCGTCTTGTGCTGGTCGTAGCGGTCCATCTGCGATTCGGTATCCAGGTAGCTGCCGATCACGCGTGCACGCACCGAGCCGCTGGCGTTCAGCGGAGTGGTCACGTCCACGGTGCTGCGGGTACGGCCCCAGCTGCCGACGTTGACCGACACATTGCCGGTCAGCTCGGCGCTGTCGGCATGCTTGCGGATCAGGTTCACCGAGGCGGACGGGTTGCCGGCGCCGCTCAGCAGGCCGGTGGCGCCACGCACCACTTCCACGCGGTCATACAGGGCCAGGTCCAGGCCGGAATCGCCGTAGCTCCAGTTCTGCACCATCTGGGTCGGCAGGCCGTCGAACTGGTAGCTGTCGATGTAGAAGCCGCGCGCGTAGAACTCGGTGCGCTCGGTATCGGACTGGGTGCTGCTCACGCCGGTGGTGTTGGCCAGCACGTCGATGATGTCATCGAGGTTCTGATCCTCGATGCGCTGGTGGCTGATGATGCTGACCGACTGCGGGATCTCGCGCGGGGCCAGATCGAAGCGGGTGCCGGCCGAGGTCCTGCGGACCGAATAGCCTTCGGCGCGCTCGCCCTTGACCACGATCTTGTCCAGGGTGGTGGCATCAGCGGCAGCGTCCTGCGCGAACGCAGGCGCAATGGCGAGGGTGCACAGGGCCACCATCAAGGCCTGCGGCAGCGGGCGACGGTGCATCGACGGGCGGGACAGCACGTGGGCGGAGCGGGTCATCGGCGTTTCCAGAAAGGCGGCAACGGGCATGGCCGGCGTCCTGGGTGGCCTGCGGCGGAGCGGGGTGGGGGCAGGAAGCGGCTGGCGGGGGCGGTGACCCGACGCGGGCTCGATAACTGTTCACGGGTACGCATCCCTTGCGCGACCCGGATCACACTATGGTAATGGCAATGATTCGCATCATCAACCGCATCCGATCTGAGGGTCGGTGCGGAAAGCAGGCCACGCAGGACTCCTGCGTATTCATCTTTCTGAAGCGTGCCAGCGCTGGCTCGCATTTCTGGCGCTGCCATCCAAGCGATGTCCGCGCAGGCTTAACACCCCCGCGCCTAACGTGACCAAGCGCTATCCAACCTCTGCAGCAGGAGACGCCCATGGTCAGCAGGAACACGATCTGCCTCTGGTTCGACGGTACCGCGCTGGACGCCGCCACCTTCTACGCCGCCACCTTCCCGGACAGCGCGGTGCACGCGGTGCACCACGCGCCGAGCGATTTTCCCTCCGGCAAACAGGGCGACGTACTGACCGTCGATTTCACCGTCGCCGGCATCCCCTGCATCGGACTCAATGGCGGGCCGGCGTTCAAACACAGCGAAGCGTTCTCCTTCCAGATCGCCACCGATGACCAGGCCGAAACGGACCGGCTATGGAGCGCGATCGTCGGCAACGGGGGCGAGGAAAGTGCCTGCGGCTGGTGCCGTGACAAGTGGGGCCTGTCCTGGCAGATCACGCCGCGCGTGCTGACCGACGCGGTGACCAGCAAGGATCCGGCCGTGGCCCGGCGTGCGTTCGAGGCGATGATGACCATGCGCAGGATTGATGTGGCGGCCATCGAGGCGGCGGTAAGGGGCTGAGATCGCGTCCCCGTCGTGTGTTGCAACGGGCAGCAAGAACGATCAAATGCCGCAGCGCGCACTGGGTTACGCTGCGGTCCCGTTCAACAGCGATGGATCTGGCGGTATGGGTGCGGCACGCAGGGCCTTGTGGTACATCGAAAGCCACTTCGCTGAAAACCCGTCGCTGGCCGATATCGCCGGCGTGGTGGGGCTGTCGCCGTTCCATCTCTCGCGCTTGTTCCAGCTCAGCACCGGCACCTCGGTGGTGCGCTATCTGCGTGGCCGCCGGCTGACCGACGCCGCACATCAGTTGGCCGCCGGGGCTGCTGGCATTCTCGAGGTGGCCATCGCTGCCGGCTACGCGTCACATGCGGCCTTTACCCGCGCATTCTCCGAGCAGTTCGGACGCTCGCCCGAGCAGGTGCGCGAGCAAGGGCTGGCCGGCGTGGCGCTGGTCGAGGCATTGAAACTGATCGACCCCTCGACACCCTGCACGATCGAACCCCATCGCGCGCACCGCGGTGCCCTGCGCGTGGCCGGTATCGGTGCACGCCATACTTCCGCGACCGTGGCATCGATTCCCTCGCAATGGCAGCGCCTGGACGAAGCGCATGGCCTGGGGGCGGAGATCGCCTACGGCGTGTGCGGCAACAACGATGCCGAAGGCGGCTTTGACTACATCGCCGGCGTGGAAATCAGTGCATCCGCGCCCGTGCCCGCTGGCTGGCAGGCGATCTCGATTGCGCCCCGCGAGTATCTGGTGGCTTGGCATGCCGGGCACATTTCCGCGATCCGCTCCACCTGGTTCTGGCTGTTGAATGACTATCTGCCGGCGTCCGGCCTGACCCTGGCCGACGCACCGGACCTGGAGCGCTACGACGCGCGCTTCGATGACCGCAGCGGCCACGGCGGGGTGGAGATCTGGCTGCCGCTGGCCGACACGTTGCACCTCAAGGAGAGTGACCCATGCGAATGACCGCCCGTTGTTGTGCCGCGCTGCTGGCGCTCTGCCTGCCCCTGTTTGCCGCTGGGGCCGTGCCACCCGTTGGCGAACGGCACGGCGTTGCACATACGCCCAGTGCGGCCGTGCGCGATGCCGACCACCGCGACAGCGTTCGCTACACCGTGTGGTATCCGGCCCAGCCCGATGCGCAGGAAACCGCGCTGACGATCGGCCCGCCGGGGGCGCCCTTGTTCGAGGTCGGTACGGCGGCCGCCGATGCCGCCATTGCCAAAGGCCGCTGGCCGGTCCTGCTGCTCTCGCACGGCAACGGTGGCAGTGCCCGGATGATGGGCTGGTTCGGTACCGCGATGGCGCGGGCCGGGTACGTGGTGATCGCGGTGGACCATCCCGGCAACAACGGGGTGGATCCGATGACCGAGGCCGGCAGCATCCTGATGTGGAACCGCGTGGATGACCTGGCGGCCGCGCTGGCTGCCGTGCAGGCCGAGCCCGCGCTGGCAGCGCAGATCGATGCCACCCGGTTGGGTATCGCGGGCTATTCGGCCGGCGGGTTCACTGCCTTGGTCGCCGCGGGCGCACGCCCGGACCTGCAGCGGCTGCTGGCGTTCTGCCGCGCGCATCCCGCCGATGGGGTATGCGCCCCGCAGGCGGAGAACCCGGCGCTGACGCTTGCCCGCCGGATGGCGGCTGCAGACACACCGGAACTGGCCCCGTGGGTGGCCAAGGCCGGTGACGATCGCGCCATTGCCGGGGTACGTGCGGTCGTGCTGATCGCACCGGTCATGGTGCAGGCGTTCGCGCCGGAGGAACTGGAGAAAGTAACGCAGCCGGTATCGATCATCGTCGGTGCAGCCGACACCGTAGCCTCACCGGCCACCAACAGCGACGTGGCTGCCTCGGCGCTTCCGAAGGCGACGCTGGCCACGTTGCCAGCCGTCGGGCACTACGACTTCCTGTCCAGCTGCACCGCGCTCGGCCAGACACGCGTCGGTGCACTCTGCCAGGTGGCGGCGGACAAGCAGGCCACACACGGGGCCGCGATCACGGAAGCGACGGCATTGTTCGATGCTGCGCTGTCGGCCACGCGCTGACGCAGGTTTCTCCGCCCGGGGAACGTTCAGCGCTTTCCGAGCGCGGCCCATCGAGGCCGCCGTCAGGACCCGCAGCAAGGCGGCGTCGGCAGGCGATCCGCAATATTCTGTGCGCATGTCGACCTCCCGCCTCTCTACGTTCTTTCCCGCCTTGGCCGTCCTGGGCTCGGTCACTTCGCTGGCCGTCGGCACCTCGTATGCCAAACAGCTGTTCCCGCTGATCGGTGCGCAGGGCACGAGCGCGCTGCGCGTGGGTTTCTCGGCGCTGGTGCTGCTGATGGTGTTCCGGCCGTGGCGCTGGACCACCTCGCGCGCCGACGCCGGGACGATCATCCGCTACGGCATCACGCTCGGCGTGATGAACCTGCTGTTCTACATGGCGCTGCGCACGATCCCGTTCGGCATCGCGGTGGCGATCGAATTCTGCGGGCCGTTGGCGGTGGCGATGTGGTCTTCGCGGCGGCCGGTCGATTTCGTCTGGGTCGGCTGCGCGCTGGTCGGGCTGTTGCTGCTGCTGCCGCTGGGCCATGGTGAACCACTGGATCCGGCAGGGGTGATGTTCGCGCTGGGCGCGGCGGTGTGCTGGGCGATGTACATCATCTTCGGCAAGCGCGCCGGGCATCTGCCGGCCGGGCACACGGTCTCGCTGGGGCTGTGTGCGGCGGCGCTGGTGGTGGTGCCGGTCGGCGTGGCGCACGCGGGCATGGCACTGCTGGATCCGAAGATCCTGCTGTTTGGGCTGGGCGTGGCGATCGTCTCCAGCGCGATCCCGATGTCGCTGGAGATGATGGCGCTCAAGCGGCTGCCGAAGGAGACCTTCGGCATCCTGATCAGCATGGAGCCGGCCGTCGCCGCGCTGCTGGCGATGGGGCTGCTCGCCGAGCACCTGACCCCGCTGCAGTGGGCGGCGATCGGCTGCACCGTGGTGGCCTCGGTGGGCAGTACGTTGACCGCCAAGCGGGTGGTGGTGCCGTTGCCGGGTGCGCCGGCGTAACGCCCTCAGCGCCGTGCAGGCGCGTCCCCGGCCACGTAATACGCCGCCGTGCTGCGCGGCAGCGGTGCACGCCCCCGGATCCGGTCGGCGATTTTCTCGGCGATCATGATCGTGGTGGCGTTGAGGTTGCCGGTGATGATGCGCGGCATGATCGAGGCATCCACCACGCGCAGGCTCTCCATCCCGTGCACACGGCCCTGGCCGTCGACCACGCTCATCGCATCGGTGCCCATCGCGCACGAGCAGGACGGGTGGTAGGCGGTTTCGGCATGCGCGCGCACGAACGCGTCGAGTTCCGCATCGGTCCGGCACTCGGCGCTCGGGCTGATCTCGCGGCCACGGAATTCGTCCAGCGCGGGTTGGGCGATGATCTCCCGCGTGATCCGCAGCGCATCCCTGAATTCCTGCCAGTCCTGATCGGTGGACTGGTAGTTGAACAGGATCGAGGGGTGCTCACGCGGGTCCAGCGACTTGGCATGCACGTGGCCGCGGCTGGGCGTGCGCATCGAGCCCACATGCGCCTGGAAGCCGTGTTCCTTGACCGCATTGGTGCCGTTGTAATTGATCGCCACCGGCAGGAAGTGGTACTGGATGTTGGGCCAGTCGAACTCCTCGCGGGTGCGGATGAAGCCACCGGCTTCGAACTGGTTGCTGGCGCCGATGCCGGTGCCGGCGAACAGCCATTCCGCACCGATGGCCGGCTGGTTCCACCACTGCAGGGCCGGGTACAGCGAGACCGGTTTCTTGCAGGCGTACTGCATGTACACCTCCAGGTGATCCTGCAGGTTCTCGCCGACGCCGGGCAGGTCGTGCACCAGCGGTACGCCAAGCGCGGCCAGCAGCGCGGGTGCGCCCACGCCGGAGCGCTGCAGGATCTGCGGCGAGGCGATCGCACCGGCACACAGCAGCACCTCGCGGCGCGCATGGGCGTCGATCGGCTCGGCGCTGCTGCCGGCCAGGTAGCGCACGCCCACCGCGCGCTTGCCGGCGAACAGGATGCGGTCGGTAGTGGCGTGCACCACGATCTCCAGTCCCTCGCGGTCCTTGGCCATGTCCAGGTAACCGCGCGCGGTACTGGAGCGGCGCCCGCGCGGGGTCACCGTGCGGTCCATCGGGCCGAAGCCTTCCTGCTGGTAGCCGTTGAGGTCATCGGTACGTGGGTAGCCGGCCTGCACACCGGCCTCGACCATCGCGTGGAACAGCACATTGTTGCCGTTCTTCGGCGTGGCCACACTGACCGGGCCGTCGCCACCGTGGTAATCGTTGGCCCCGATGTCGCGTGTCTCCGCCTTGCGGAAGTACGGCAGCACGTCGTGGTAGCTCCAGTCCTCCAGGCCGTCGAAGCTGGCCCACTGATCGAAGTCCATCGCGTTGCCGCGGATGTAGCACATGCCGTTGATCAGCGAGGAGCCGCCCAAGCCCTTGCCGCGGCCGCATTCCATGCGTCGGTTGTTCATGTAGGGCTCCGGCTCGGTTTCATACGCCCAGTTATAGCGGCGGCCCTGCAGCGGATAGGCCAGTGCAGCCGGCATCTGGGTGCGGAAATCCATCCGGTAATCCGGGCCGCCGGCTTCCAGCAGCAGCACGCTGACGCCGGCGTCTTCGGTGAGGCGCGCGGCCAGTGTGTTGCCGGCCGAACCGGCGCCGATGATGATGTAGTCGTACTCGCGCTTCATCGCGGTGTCTCCTGGGTAAGGCCGGTTCAGAACACCGACGCGTAGCGGTCCAGCTCGATCTGGATGGATTTGGTGCGGGTGTAGGCGCGCAGCGTGGCCAGCCCGTTTTCGCGGCCGACGCCGGATTGCTTGTAGCCGCCCACCGGCATCTGCGCCGGCGATTCGCCCCAGCTGTTGACCCAGCAGATGCCGGCCTCGAGCTGGTGGATCACCCGATGCGCGCGCGCCAGGTCCGGCGTCACCACACCGGCGGCGAGACCGTAATCGGTGTCGTTGGCGCGGCGCACGGCGTCGTCTTCGTCGTCATAGGCGAGCAGGCTCATCACCGGCCCGAAGATCTCTTCGCGCACGATGCGCATGTCATCGCGGCAATCGCTGAAGATGGTCGGTGCCACATAGCAGCCTTTGCCCAACGCGCCGTCGGTCAACCGTTCGCCGCCGCAGACCAGCCGTGCACCCTCGGCCTTGCCGCTGCCGATGTGCTCCAGCACGCGCTGCATGTGGGCGGCGCTGACCAGCGGGCCGAAGTTGGTGTCCTTGGCCAGTGGGTCGCCGATGCGGATGCGCTGGACCCGTTCCAGCAGCTTGGCTTCGAACGCGGCCAGCGCGCTGCGCGGAACGAACACGCGGGTACCGTTGGTGCACACCTGGCCGGAGCTGTAGAAGTTGGCCATCATCGCCACGTCGGCGGCCAGGTCCAGATCGGCGTCCGCGCAGATGATCAGTGGCGACTTGCCGCCCAGCTCCATGGTGACGTCCTTGAGCGTGGAGCTGGAGGCACTGGCCATCACCTTGCGGCCGGTCGCGGTGCCGCCGGTGAAGGAGATCTTCTCGATCAGCGGGTGCTCGGTCAGGGCCGAACCGACGCCGGCACCATCGCCGGGCAACACGTTGAACACGCCATCGGGCAGACCGGCCTCGGTGAAGATCTCCGCCAGCTTCAGCGCGGTCAACGGCGTCACTTCGCTGGGCTTGAAGATCATTGCGTTGCCGGCGGCCAGCGCCGGGGCGGCCTTCCACAGCGCGATCTGGATCGGGTAGTTCCAGGCGCCGATCGCGCCGACCACGCCCAGCGGTTCCTGGCGGGTGTAGAAGAAGCTGCTCTCGCGCAGCGGCACCTGGCTGCCTTCGAGACCGTGCATGACGCCGGCGTAGTACTCCAGCACGTCCGCGCCGGTGACCACGTCCACACTGAGCGTTTCGCTCAGGGCCTTGCCGGTGTTGCGCGATTCCAACTCGGCCAGCGGATCGTTGCGCTCGCGCAGCAGTGCCACCGCCCGCAGCAGGATGCGCGAGCGTTCCACGGTGGTCAGCGCGGCCCACACTTTCTGGCCGGCCTGGGCGCTCTCCACGGCAGCGTCGAGATCGTCGCTGTTGGCGCTGTGGACGTTGGCGAGCAGCTCGCCGTTGGCCGGGTTGATGACCTCGAAGGTCTTTCCGCCCTGGGAAGGAACGTAACGGCCGCCGATGTACAGCAGCTGGTCGGGGAGGGTAGGCATGTCGATGACTCCTTTGCAGCGGGAGATCAGTGCGTCAACGCGTGAGATGCAGGAACTGCAGGTGACGCTCGTACTGATCGATAATGTCGTTGATGATCTGCTGCCGGCTGTAGCCGAACAGCTCGTAGTCCTGCCCACCTTCATAGAGGTGCACTTCGGCACGGTAGTAACGCTGGTTGCGGAAGCGCTGCGCGGCGAAGGAGGGGGTGAGATAGCCGCGCATGATCACCTGGTAGGTGAACACCTGCTGCTCGCCGTGATCCACGGTGAGTTCCATCTCGCCCGGCTCGAACTTCGTCTGCACGTCCAGGCCCTGTTCGAGCAGCTGCGCCGCGACGGCTTCGATCGCCGGCTTCACATCGGTATCCATGAACCGGTACACCTCGTCGCGTACCGGGAAATGCACCGCCTGGGTGATGCGCTGGCGCCAGCCGCGCTGATGCCGCGATTGCCCGATCAACGGGATCGGCGAGTACTGCGAGGCCTTCTTGCGCTGCGATTCTTCGCCCAGCGCACGGGTCAGGCCCCACAGCATCAGCAGCAGGACCACCGAGAACGGTAGCGAGGCCAATACCACGGCGGATTTGAGCGCATCCATGCTGCCCGCCAGCAGCAACCCGGCGGTGACCAGGCCGGTCATCACGCCCCAGAACACGCGCAGCCAGCGCGGGCCGTCGTCTTCCGGATTGCCGCCCTGCGAGGACAGCGTGGACAGCACCACCGTGCCGGAATCGGCCGAGGTGACGAAGAAGATGAAGCTGACGATCACCGTGACCGCGATGACGGTGCGGCTCCACGGATAGCTTTCCAGCAGTGCGTACAGCACGGTCGGTGGATTCTCCACCGCCATCTGCGCCAGGTGCACCTGGTCGTGGTGCAGGATC
This sequence comes from Stenotrophomonas sp. TWI819, assembly GCF_039673075.1. NCBI lineage: Bacteria > Pseudomonadati > Pseudomonadota > Gammaproteobacteria > Lysobacterales > Lysobacteraceae > Stenotrophomonas > Stenotrophomonas sp. TWI819. The sequence goes on from NZ_JBDJKY010000015.1 coordinate 70,171, forward strand.
TGATCCAGCGCGCTGTTGCCGAAGATCGACAGCCACGCCAGGGTGAAACCGAGGGGAATCAGCAGCACGCCGAGCACGAACTCGCGGATGGTGCGGCCGCGCGAGATGCGCGCGATGAACAAACCTACGAACGGCGCCCAGCCGATCCACCAGGCCCAGTAGAACACCGTCCAGTTGCCCAGCCAGTCCGGGCGCCCGCCGTAGGCGTACACATCAAAACTCTTGCCGACCACGTTGCCCAGGTAGTCGCCCATGTTCTGCATGAAGGCATTGAGCAGGTACTGGGTGGGGCCGGCGAACAGCATGAACAGCAGCAGCGAGATCGCCAGCAGCATGTTGATGTTGGACATCCAGCGCACGCCTTTCTCCACGCCGGATACGGCCACGGTGATCGCCGCGCCCATCATCAGGACGATCAGCCCGACCTGCACCCAGGCCGCATGCGGCACCGGGAACAACGTGTTCAGGCCGGCGTTGAGATGCAGCACGCCAAAGCCCATGTCCGCGCCGAGGCCGAACACGGTGGCCACGATGCCCAGGGCATCCACGGTGTAGCCGATCGGCCCGTTGATGCGCTTGCCGATCAGCGGATACAGCGCCGAGCGCAGCGCCAGGGGCAGGTTGTGGCGGTAGGCGAAGTAGGCCAGCGCCATCGCGGCCAGCGCGAACACGCCCCAGCCATGCAGGCCCCAGTGCAGGAACAGCAGCTGCATCGCCTGGCGCGCGCTGGCCTCGCCACTGCCGGTGCCGCCCTGCGGTGGCAGCAGGTAATGGGTCAGCGGCTCGGAGACGCAGAAGAAGAACAGGGTGATGCTGATGCCGGCGGCGAACAGCATGCCGGCCCAGGAGAGATAGCTGAACTCCGGTTCGTCATGGTCCGCGCCCAGCTTGACGTTGCCATAGCCGGACAGCGCCACGCCGACCACGAACACCAGATACACGGTCATCGCCAGCAGGTAATACCAGCCGACATTGCGCGAGGCCCAGGTCTGGGCATCGAGCAGCATCACGCCGGCATCGATCGGAAACGCGGTGACCAGAATGGCGAATGCCGCCACGATGGTGGCGGCAAGCAGGAATACGGGTCGAAGCGTGCGCACCTCGGGCAGAGGCGGCTCCACGGTACTCATGGGGTGGGGGGTGCTCTGGTGCCGGTCCGGCGGACGGCGGATTTATCGCACAGGCGCTGTGGACAGCCTGTTTACACCGCCATGAGCCCCGCCGCGCAAGGGCGGCGGGTATACCAGCGTCAGCGCAGCGCGCTGCTCGGCACGTCGATCGACATCGCCAGCGCGAGGTGATCGGAGAACGCGGCCGGCACGGCTTCGGCACTGCGTTGCTGCAGGCCGTCGCTGAGCAGGATGTGGTCGATCGCCCGGTCCGGGCGCCAGCTGGGGAAGGTCGGCACCACGCAGCCCGGCGGCTGCAGCGTCGTCTTCTGGTACAGCACCTGCATTTCCGGGCGTTCGGCCAGGCAGTTGAAATCGCCCATCAGCACGGCATTGGGGTGGTCGGAGAGCAGATCGGCAATAAAGGCCAATTGCGACATGCGCGAATTGGTCCCCAACGACAGATGCGCCACCGCCACCGCCAAGCCCTGGCTGCCTTCACCGAACTTGGCCAGCAGCACGCCGCGCCCGCCGATCCGGCCGGGCAGGGCGTGGTCCTGGACCTCGACCGGCTCGAGCTTGCTGAGCAGGCCGTTGGCGCTGGAGGCCACCCCGCCCATCCGGCGGTTGGGCTGGTGGCTCCAGTAATTGAAGCCGGCGCGCTCGGCCAGATAGTGGGTCTGGTTGGTGAAACCCGAGCGCAGGCTGCCGGGGTCGGCCTCCTGCAGGCCGACGATGTCGTGTTCACGGGCCATCTGCGCGATGGCATCCAGGCTGGTTCGCTTGCGCCCGGCCGGCAGTGCGTGCGACCAGCTGCGGGTCACGTAGTCACTGTAGCGGCGGGTGCTCGAACCGGCCTGGATATTGGCCGTCAGCAGGCGCAGGGTCCGCGTGTGGGGGGAGGTCACGACGGTTCGCTATCGCAGGATCAGTTGGCCTTGCCGGCGCGTTCGCGTGCGATCAGCTGATCGGCGATGCGCAGCATGTCCGGGAAGCTCTTGCCCTTGACCAAGTACTTGCCGTTGACGATCACCGACGGGGTGCCCGAGATCTTGCTGCGCTGGGCGAACTGCTTGGCCGAGTTGGTCTTGGCGTTGATCGCGAAGCTGCCCATGGTGGCGGCGAACTGCTTCGGGTCGGCACCGTGCTTGGCGAAGAAGTTGGCGATGTCCTCGACCGAATCGCGGCCGCGCTCACCCTTCAGGCTCTGCTCGGCGTGGATGGCGGCGTACAGCGCTTCGTGGGTCTTTTCCTGCAGGCCCATGCTCTGTGCCGCGTAGAACGCACGGCCGTAGTCATCCCAGGTGCCGCCGAACATGGCCGGCACATAGACGAAGTTCACATCGCTCGGCAGGCCCGCCTTCCACGGCCCGATCAGCGGCTGGAACGCGGCGCAGGCCGGGCAGACGTAACCGAAGATCTCAGCGACTTCGATCTTGCCCGCTGCCGGCTGGAACGGCTGGCCGTTCTCGATCACCACATAGTCGGTGCCGGCAACCGGCTCCGGGCCGGTCGGGCGCGAAGAGGCCGGGGCCGGCGCCGGGGTGGTGGCTTCGGCGGCAGCGGTCTCGGCAGCGGCGGTTTCACCGCTGGCGGCCGGGGCCTGCTCGGTCGGGGTGGCCGTTTCGGTGGCCGGGGCGCTGGCCGGGGTGGCCGGTTCGGCCGGGGCGGTGGTGTTGGCGGTACCGTCCTGGGCCTTGCAGGCGGCCAGGATCGGCAGCAGGGCCATGAGCGTAATGGCGAAACGGGTCTTCATCGAGGGATCTCCAGCGGACGAGCATGGTGGGGCCGATGCTGAAGCACCGGCCAGGGAAGCATGATGACACGCGGAAACGAGCGTCCCGCGTGCACGGTGCGTGATGGTTCAGCGAGCGCTGTTAGAGCGCCTTGCCGCTGCGCGCACGGGCGATCAGGGCATCTGCATTGCGCAGCATCGACTCGAACGAGTCGCCCTTGACCAGGTACACGCCATTGACGATCAGCGTCGGCGTGCCGGGCACCTTGGTACGCAAAGCGAAGGCACGGGCGGCCTTGACCTTGGCATCCACGGCGTCGCTCTTGAGCGCGGTGATGTACTGCGCCGGGGCCACGCCGAAACCCTGGTAAAACGCGGCCAGTTCATCCGGCGAGACGTTCTGCATCGGCAGCGAGCCCTTCTCATGCAGGGCATCGAACATCGCGCGGTGGCTGCGCTTGGCAACGCCCAGCTGATCGGCAGCGTAGTAGGCGCGGGCAAACGAATCCCATACGCCGCCGAAAGCGGCCGGCACAGGGGTGAAGCGGACATCCTTGGGCAGCTTGGCGGCCCAGGCTTCCAGCTGCGGCTCGAAGTGCGCGCAGTGCGGGCAGGTGTAGCCGAACATCTCCACGACTTCGATCTTGCCGGCCAGCGGCGCGAATGGACCTGCATCGGCGATGCGGTCGTAATCCTTGCCCTCCACCAGCGGTGTCGGGGTGGCGGCGAGGGTGGTCAACGGGCTCAGGGCCAGCAGCAACAACATCAGGCGGGGCATCAACGTCATCTACATCCATCTCCATACAGAAAAAACGACGCCGGCCCAGTCGCCGGCGTGCCAGTGAACATACCCCGCCGGCCGGGGTGGCCGCATCCGTCATCCGACCAAGGGGATGCGCTGCGGCGTGGGCGGTCGCTACGGTGCCTGCGTGCCTCCGGCGAGCGGGGTGGCCGCAGCGGCGACGTCGTCGGCCCGGTTGTGCAGGCCCTGCAGGTAGCTGGCCAGGGCCTGGATTTCCTGCTCGGTCAACGACTTGGCGATCGAGGCCATGATCTGGAAGTGAGCCTTGTCCGTTTCCTGGGTGGTCCCGGCCTGGTACTCCTGCAGGCGGCGCGCGACATACGCCGCGTGCTGGCCACTGATATGCGGATAAGCCGGGCCGGGATTGCCCGCGCCGGTGGGGCCGTGGCATGCCATGCAGGCCGGAATCCCGCGCTCGGCATCGCCACCGCGATACAGCTGCTGGCCGATCTCATAGAACTTCTTGCCCGCGTACGGGCCCTCGATCACCGCGCCATCGTCGGCGATGCCGGCCGTGGCCTTCTGCGTGGCGAAGTAGGCACCGATGTCGCGCATGTCCTGCGGGGTGAGGTCCTGCACGAACGGCACCATCGCCGCCGAAGCCCCGGAGGTGCGCTGCCCATTGGCGATCAGGGCCATCTGCTGGGCGCTGTAGCGCTCGCTCTGGCCGGCGATGCTCGGGTACATCTCCACCGTGGAATTGCCATCGGCCGAGTGACAGGCCGCGCAGGCGGCCGCCTTGGTCTGCCCGGCCTTGGGATCGCCCCAGGTGGTTTTGCTGAAATCGACCTCCAGCGAGGCGGTCTTGATCGGCCCGTTGTCCGGCAGGGGCGTGATCGAGGTCTGGGCAACGGCAACGGCGGCGAGCAGCGAGACAGCAAGTGCGGAAACGGCAAGAACGCGAGCATGGCGCATGCGGAAGCTCCGTGTGGACCGGCCTGGCGGTTGCGGGACCGCAACCACGGGGATCGCCCGATTATCAACGCCGTTTCACGCCACGGTCAACGCAGGGTGCAGCAAAACCGAGCGCGGGCAGCGCGGATCGGGCCCGGACATGCGATCCTATGCCCATGTCATTGCTCCTCGAACGCGCCCAATACCTGCTTTCGGCCCACAACACCCGGCAATTGCCGGAAGACGTGGGCGCGGAAGTCGCCTTTGCCGGTCGCTCAAATGCTGGCAAGTCCAGTGCCCTCAACGCCCTGACCCGCCAGAACAGCCTGGCCCGGGTCTCCAAGACCCCCGGCCGCACCCAGCAGCTGGTGTTCTTCGAGGTCACCCCGGAGGCCAAGCTGGTCGATCTGCCCGGCTACGGCTACGCCAAGGTCCCGCTGGATCTGCAGGCGCACTGGCAGGCATTCATCGACCAGTACTTCCGTACCCGCGAGGCCCTGCGTGGCCTGGTGGTGGTGATGGACATCCGTCATCCGCTGAAGGACTACGACCGCCAGATGCTCGCCTATGCCGTGCAGCGCGGCCTGCCGGCGCACGCGCTGCTGACCAAGGCCGACAAGCTCGGCCGTGGCCAGCAGGGCATTGCCCTGCAGAAGGTGCGCAAGGAACTGCAGTCCTCCTTCGGCGATACCGTCAGCGTGCAGACCTTCTCCGGTCCCGCCCGCCAGGGCGTGGATGAAGCCCGCGGCATCATCGGCGGCTGGCTGGGCCTGAACAAGCCGGCGCCGGAAGCGAGCTGACCCCAGACGTCGCGGCGGTCCAACGGACCGCGCGACGCGGGTAGTGCCGGCCGCTGGCCGGCCCCTGTCATCTAACCGGCAACGGCGCGAATTCGCCCGGCACCCAGGCGAACGCCTCTCCTTCGCGACGTACGTGCCCCAGCCCCGGGAACGGCAGGTGTGCGCCGGCTACCCACCAGCCCTGATCCGCCGCCTGCGCCATCATCCGGCGCCGGCTGGCGATCGCGGCCACGCGGTCGCTGTCCGCTTCAAACGACGCCTGAGGCTGCGCGAACTGCACCGCGTGGTAATGCACGAGGTCGCCCCACACCAGCAACTGCTGGCCGGCGCCGCCATCGATCTGGTACGACACATGGCCGACCGTATGACCATGGCTGTCCAACGCGGTGATGCCCGCCGGCAACGTGTCGCCCGGTGCAAAACGCTTCAATTTTCCGCTCGCCGCGTACGGCGCCACCGCTTTGCGCGCCGGCCCGAAGGCGAACCTGACGCCCTGCGGCGCGGTTGCCTCGCTGGCCGGATCCAGCCAGAACGCGGCATCGGCCGCCGACAGCCACACCGTGGCATTCGGGTAGGCCATCGTGTCCTGCGCATCGAGCAGGCCACACAGATGATCCGGGTGCGCGTGGGTCAGCACGACATCATCCACCTCGGCCGGGTCGTAGCCGGCCTTGCGCAGGTTGCCCAGCACCTGGCCCAGGCCGGGGCCGAAGCACTGCGCGGTGCCGGTGTCGACCAGGGTCAGGTGATCGCCCTGCTGCACCAGGTAGGCATTGACCGCGGTCTGCAGGCCCTTGCCATCCTCGGGTACATAGCGGTGATCAAGCAGGCGGGTGACCGTGCCGGGGGCGATCCCGACCAGCTGCTGCCGACCCAACGCGACAGTGCCATCGAACAACGCGGTGACCTGCAGCGTGCCGATGGTCTGGTGATACACGCCGGGGACCTGCTCGCGCGGGGTGTGCGAGGTGGTGGCCAGTGCGGGGCTGGCGACAACGGCCAGCAACACGGCGGTGGCGAGCGTGCGAACGCGGGGGAAGGGCATGACAGATTCCGGACAGGGCGGCAGCGCCGCGGTGCCTCCATGCTGCGCGTCCTGTTCGCTGCGTTCCGCTCAGAATGCCGCGCGATCCGCTCGCGCTCAGCTGTTGCCGATCGCCGCCGGTTCCAGCCCGTAACGTTCGGCGAAGCGCTTGTTGAAGCTGCCCAGCGAGCGGTAGCCCACGCGCGCGGCCACGGTCTTCAACGGCAGCCGGGTGGTGTAGAGCAGGCCCATCGCATGCGCGAGCCGCGCATCGGTGATCAGTTCGCGCACGCTGGAGTGTTCGCTGGCCAAGCGCCGGCGCAGCGTGGCACCGCTGAGGCCCAGCTGCGCTTCGAAATCGCGTGACTGCCAATCGCGCTCGGGCTGGGCGGCAATCAGGTCGCGGATGCGTTCCCCGACGCTCGGCTCGGGTGGAATCAGCAGGCTGCCGTGCCCGCGCCGGCAGAACGCCACGGCGAGCGAGGCCAAGGCCAGGCGTGCCTCGGTGTAGTGCCCGTGTTCCAGCGCCTGCCGCCACTGCAGCAGGGTCGCGCCATGCTCGGCCAGCGGCAGCCTGGCCAGGGCATCACCGGCCTCGGGCAGTGGCTCGTTCCACAGTGCCCGCGCGGCAGTGAGCGCCTCGGCGCACATCGGCACGATGGCACTCAGATAGAGACCACTGTGCGGATCGGGGATGTTGACCACATCGATGCGGCAGCGCCGGGTGATCAGGAACAGATCGCCCGGTGCGAATTCCAGCGACTGCTGCGCGGTGCGCACCTGCTTGCGACCCTGCAGCAGGATCGCGAACTGTGGCTGCGGGATCTCCACCGACGAGGCGCCATGCTCGCGGCGCGCAGTGATGCAGGCGTAGCCATCCGCGCGCTGGCAGTCGGCCAGGCTGGCCAGGGTCGCCAGCAGCGAAGTGGTCGTATCGATGGGTGCGGACATGACTCAGCCTGCCACGTTGAACAGCTGGCCGACCAGTGCGGCGGCGGCCATCGCGATCGCGCCCCAGAAGGTGACCCGCAACGCACCGCGCAGCCGTGGGGCGCCGCCGGCGTGCGCAGCCAGCGTGCCGGTCAGGCACAGCCCCAGCAGCGTCACCACGGTGGTGGCCTGGCCGACGAGCGCATGCGGTGCAAGCAGGGCGGTCAGCACCGGCAACGCGGCGCCACTGACAAAGGCACCGGCCGAGGCCAGGGCCGCCTGCATCGGGCGCGCCCGCAGCTCCTCGGTGATGCCCAGCTCATCGCGGGCGTGCGCCCCCAGTGCGTCGTGCGCGGTGAGCTGGGTGGCCACTTCATGTGCCAGTTCGGGGCTCAGCCCGCGATGCCGGTAGATTGCCGCCAGCTCTTCCAGCTCGCTATGCGGGTCTTCGTGCAGCTCACGCTTTTCCACTGCCAGGTCAGCCCGCTCGGTATCGGCCTGCGACTGCACCGAGACATACTCACCCGCGGCCATCGACATCGCGCCGGCCACGGTCCCGGCGATGCCGGTGGCCAGGATCGTCGAGGCCGAGGCGCCGCTGGCAGCGATGCCGACCACCAGGCCAGCCACCGAGACGATGCCGTCATTGGCGCCGAGCACGGCGGCCCGCAGCCAACCGACACGGTCGGAGCGATGGACTTCCGGATGTCGGGATCGGCTCATGGGGTCAGTTTAGGGCCAGGGCAGCGTCAAGCCCATGCCAGTAGGATGCTGAAAACCGTCACGGTGACACGACGGCAGGGGACGCCACGATATAGTGCGCCCTTGCGATGCGGGGGCGTGAACCCCACATCCCCGCCCTGACCAGAATTCTGCGAGCCTCCCCTTGTCGAGCCCCAGCCACGTCGCCGAGACGCCGATCACCGACCGTAATGAACTGGTCGCCACGTTGGCCTCCGGCGAAAAGCCCCAGGCGCAGTGGCGCATCGGCACCGAGCACGAGAAGTTCGGCTTCCGCCTGGATGACCTGCGCCCGCCCACCTTCGACGGTGACCGCGGCATCGAAGCGCTGCTCAACGGCCTGACCCGCTTCGGCTGGGATCCGGTGCAGGAAGAGGGCCGCACGATAGCGCTGCTGCGCGACAACGCCTCGGTGACGCTGGAGCCGGCCGGCCAGCTGGAACTGTCCGGCGCGGCGGTGGAGACCATCCACCAGACCTGCGTGGAAACCGGCACCCATCTCAATGAAGTGGCGCAGGTCGCCGGCGAACTGCAGCTGGGCTTCCTCGGCATGGGCTTCCAGCCGAAGTGGGCCCGCGATGAAATGCCGTGGATGCCCAAGGGCCGCTACAAGATCATGCGCGAGTACATGCCCAAGGTCGGCACGCTCGGCCTGGACATGATGACCCGCACCTGCACGGTGCAGGTCAACCTGGATTACGCCACCGAAGCGGACATGGTGAAGAAGTTCCGCGTGTCGCTGGCGCTGCAGCCGATCGCCACCGCGCTGTTCGCCGATTCGCCGTTCACCGAGGGCGCGCCGAACGGCTACCAGAGCTACCGCTCGCACATCTGGACCGACACCGACAACGATCGCACCGGCATGCTCGACTTCGTGTTCGAAGACGGCTTCGGTTATGAGCGTTACGTCGATTACCTGCTCGACGTGCCGATGTACTTCTCCTACCGCGATGGCAAGTACCACGATGCCAGCGGCCAGAGCTTCCGCGATTTCATGGTCGGCAAGCTGCCGGTGCTGCCGGGCCAGCTGCCCACGCTGCGCGACTGGTCCGATCACATGACCACCGCCTTCCCGGAAGTGCGGCTGAAGAAGTACCTGGAAATGCGCGGCGCGGATGCCGGCCCGTGGAGCCGCCTGTGCGCACTGCCCGCGTTCTGGGTGGGCCTGCTGTATGACGATGCCGCACTCGATGCGGCGTGGGACCTGGTGCGTGATTTCAGCCTGGTCGAGCGCAACGTCCTGCGCGATGGCGTGCCGCGCTATGGGCTGAAGCTGCCGTTCCGCAACGGCACCGTGCTGGACCTGTCGCGTGAGGCCCTGAAGATCGCCGTGGCCGGCCTCAAGCGCCGCGCCGCGCGCAATGCCGATGGTCAGGACGAAAGCAAGTTCCTGGAAGTGCTGCAGGAGATCGTCGATTCCGGGTTGACTCCGGCCGACCGCAAGCTGGCGCTCTTCCACGGCGAGTGGGGCGGCAACATCGATCCGGTATTCAAGGAATTCGCGTACTGAGCGGGCGAAAGCGGTAGTCGGTGTGTCGGGCGCTGGGCGCCCATGCCCTTTCCGGCAAATGTCCCCCGGCGTCGGCCTGCGGCCGCCCCCTCCTCCTTTATTTTGCCTCCAAGGGCATGGG
>NZ_JBDJKY010000016.1:0-79000 GCF_039673075.1 Stenotrophomonas sp. TWI819
TGCGTGTGGTGCCAAGAGGCTCTTTGTTGGCCGGGCGGGGGCCCGCCACCCACGCCTGCGGCGGCACCACGATGCGGCGCCGGCCCGCGCCCGGCACTACGTGGCGTGCTTGCCTTCCAGCGGCCGGGACCTACCGCTCCGGGTATCGCCTTGAACGCAGAAAGGCCGCCCGGAGGCGGCCTTTCTGTTTCGAGCAGCCGGTCAGCGGCCGGCTCTACAGACACGTGGCCGCTGCGCGGCCGCGGTCTTATTTCACCAGCTTGGCGATGGCAGCGCCCAGGTCGCCCGGCGAGCGGACGGTGACAACACCGGCAGCTTCCATGGCGGCGAACTTGCCCTCGGCGGTGCCCTTGCCGCCCGATGCGATCGCACCGGCGTGGCCCATGCGCTTGCCGGCCGGAGCCGAGGCGCCCGCGATGAAACCGACGACCGGCTTCTTCACGTGGTTCTTGATGTACTCGGCACCGGCTTCTTCAGCGTCGCCGCCGATTTCGCCGACCATGATGATGCCCAGGGTCTGCGGATCTTCGTTGAACAGCTTCAGGCAGTCGACGAAGTTCAGGCCGTTGATCGGGTCACCACCAATGCCGATGCAGGTGGACTGGCCCAGGCCGACTTCGGTGGTCTGCTTGACCGCTTCATAGGTCAGGGTGCCCGAGCGCGACACGATGCCGATCTTGCCCGGCATGTGGATGTGGCCCGGCATGATGCCGATCTTGCACTCGCCCGGGGTGATCACGCCGGGGCAGTTCGGGCCGACCAGCACGGTGTCCGGATGGGCACGGGTCAGCACGTTCTTGACGCGCAGCATGTCCAGCACCGGGATGCCTTCGGTGATGCACACGATGACCTGGATGCCGGCCGCAGCCGCTTCCAGGATCGCGTCAGCCGCGTACGGCGGCGGCACGTAGATGACCGACGCGTTGGCGCCGGTGCTCTGCACGGCGTCGGCAACGGTGTTGAAGACCGGCAGATCGATGTGGGTGGTGCCGCCCTTGCCGGGGGTCACGCCGCCAACAACCTGGGTGCCGTACTCGATCATCTGAGTGGCGTGGAAGGTGCCCTGCTGGCCGGTGAAGCCCTGCACGATCACCTTGGTGTTCTTGTTAATCAAAACAGACATTGGATTTCCTTCGGTGTCGGATCAGGCAGCGTTCTTGACAGCTTCGACGACCTTCTTGGCACCGTCGTTGATGTTGTCGGCCGGGATGATGGCCATGCCGCTGTCACGCAGCAGCTGCTTGCCTTCTTCCACGTTGGTGCCTTCCAGGCGCACCACGACCGGAACCTTGACGCCCACTTCCTTGACCGCGGCGATGATGCCTTCGGCAATCATGTCGCAGCGGACGATGCCGCCGAAGATGTTGACGAAGATGCCTTCGACCTTGTCCGAGGACAGGATCAGCTTGAACGCTTCGATGACGCGCTGCTTGTTCGCACCGCCGCCCACGTCCAGGAAGTTCGCCGGCTCGCCGCCGTTGAGCTTGATGACGTCCATGGTGGCCATGGCCAGACCGGCGCCGTTGACCATGCAGCCGATGTTGCCGTCCATGGTGACGTAGTTGATGTCCAGCTCCGAAGCGGTCACTTCGGTTTCGTCTTCCTGGGTCTTGTCGCGCATGGCAACCAGAGCCTTCTGACGGAACGCGGCGTTGTCGTCGCTGTCGAACTTGCCGTCCAGCGCGTACAGGTTGCCGTCGTCCAGGATGGCCAGCGGGTTGATTTCAACCAGGGCCAGGTCCTTTTCGTTGAACAGGCGGTACAGGTTCACCATGATGCTGGCGAACTGGCCGGCCTGCTTGGCGGTCAGGCCCAGCTTGAAGCCGAAATCACGGCCGTGGTAACCCTGCACGCCTTCAACGAAATCAACGTTGAGCGAGTGGATCAGCTCGGGGGTTTCAGCGGCGACCTGCTCGATCTCCACGCCGCCTTCCGAAGAGGCGATGTAGGTGATGGTCTTGGTGCCACGGTCAACCAGCACCGACAGGTACAGTTCCTTGACGATCTCACCGGCGGTGGTCACCAGCACCAGGTTGACCGGCAGTTCAACGCCAGCGGTCTGGTAGGTGGCCATCTTGGTGCCGAGCATCTTGGCCGCAGCGGCCTTCACGTCGTCGGTGGTCTTGCAGAACTTGACGCCGCCAGCCTTGCCGCGGCCGCCAGCGTGGATCTGCGCCTTGACCATCCAGGGGCCCTGGCCCAGAGCGTTGGCAGCGTCAACTGCTTCGTCCGGGGTCGCCGCGACCTTGCCGGCCGGAACGGGAATGCCGTACTCGGCAAGCAGCTGTTTTGACTGGTATTCGTGGAAATTCATGCGTCACCGTGGGAATAGGAACGACCGCACGCATCTCCAAGGCTCCCTCACGGGGGCGCCGGTAAGGACCGCGGCGGGCCCACTATTGTGGACGACCCGGCGCGCGCGCGCAAAGAAGTCAGTCCCAAGACACCCGCGCGGGGCCGTTTCCGGCGCAATTTCAGGCAGTTGCAGGCGGTGCCGGAAACAGCCGGCCGGCCCGCGCGGGGTTTCGCCGCGCAGGCGGTCCACCCGCTCGCCGGGCCCGGCCTTCACGCGCCCGGCCCCGGCCCGCCGCCCCCAAACCGGGCCGGACCCCCTACACTGGCCCGGTGCCAGAAGGGGAGTTCCGGCGTGTCACCCAGTGCTTCATTGATCGACCGCATCGAATCGATTCCGCGGCGCGAGCTGTATTTCTTCGCGCTGTACCGCCTGCTGATGGCCACCGTCATCGGCGCGCTGCTGTTCAGCCCGTTGAGCGGACTGGTCGGCGCCGCTGACCACCCCAAGCTGGCCACCATCGTGGCCAGTGGCTATCTGGTCGTGGCCGTGCTGGTGCTGCTGTTCGGCCGCAACGAGCGCTGGCTGCGCACCATCGTGGTGTGGAGCGTGGCCGCCGACATCATCGCCGCCACCCTGCTGGCGCATGCCCTGCCCGGTGCCAGCGCGGGCATCTCGATGTCGCTGCTGTTCAACATCGCTGCCGCGGCCACGCTGCTGCCGCTGAGCATGGGGCTGGGCCTGGCCGCTGCGGCCAGCGTCGCCACCGCCGGCGAATACATGTGGAAGCTGGTCGAAGGCGGTGATCCCACCCGCACCCTGGCCGAGCTGGCCATGTTCGTCACCAGCTACCTGGCCATTGCCTTCATCAGTTACCAGGTCGGCAACCGCGCCCGCATGAACCAGCAGCTGGCCAACCAGCGCGGCGACGAAGTGGCCAACCTGTTCCAGATCAACGAGCTGATCATCCGCCGCATGCGCACCGGCGTGATCGTCGTGGATGGTGCCAACCGCATCACCCTGGCCAACGAAGCGGCCTCCACCCTGCTCGGCGATGCCGACGGCAACAGTGGCAGCGGTCGGTTGGAGCTGGGCAGCGCCGCGCCCGAACTGAGCCGCCGCCTGCAACGCTGGCGCAACGGCTGGACCAACGAAGAACTGCCCCTGCAGCTTTCGCCGGACCAGCCCGAGGTGCAGCCGCGCTTTGCCCGCCTGCTCGCCGGGAGCGACCTGACCCTGGTGTTCCTGGACGACTCCACCGTGGTCTCGCGCCGCGCCGAATCGCTGACCCTCTCGGCGATGGGCCGCTTCTCGGCCAGCCTGGCCCATGAGATCCGCAACCCGCTCGCGGCGATCAACTACGCGGCCCAGCTACTGGAAGAATCGGCCGACATCGGTGATACCGACCGCCGTCTGCTGCAGATCATCGGCCAGCAGTGCCAGCGCACCAACGGCATCGTGGAAAGCGTGCTCGGCCTGGCCCGGCGCGAGCGCGCCAACCCGGAGAACGTGGACCTGGCCGCCTTCGTGCGCCGCTTCGTGCTGGAGTACAAGCAGGGCCTGTCGCTGGAAACCGACAGCGTGGAGCCGATCATCAGCGAGACTTCGGTGCATGCCCTGGTGGACCCGCGCCACCTGCACCAGATCCTGACCGTGCTGGTCCACAACGCGCTCAAGTACGGCCGCGTGGCCGAGGAGCCGGCGCGCGTGCGGCTGCGCGTGGCGCGCCAGGACCGCATCGCCATCATCGATGTGATGGACCGCGGCCCGGGCATTCCCGAGACCGTGGCCAGCCAGCTGTTCCGCCCGTTCTTCACCACCTCCGAGCACGGCACCGGGCTGGGGCTGTATATCGCCCGCGAGCTGTGCCGCGCCAACCAGGCCCGGCTGGAGTACGTCTCGGTGCCGGCCGGCGGCGCCTGCTTCCGGCTGATCCTGGCCGGCCCGCACACGATGATGCACGGATGAGGCGCGTGCACACCCGGCTGCCACCGTCAAACATTTGTCGCCAACGACCGCCCTCGGCTATCTTCCTTCCTTATGAATGACACCCGCAGCGCCCTCGTCGTCGACGACGAACGCGACATCCGCGAACTGCTGGTACTGACCTTGGGCCGGATGGGCCTGCGCATCAGCACCGCGGCCAACCTCGCCGAAGCCCGTGAGCTGCTGGCCAGCAATCCCTACGACCTGTGCATCACCGACATGCGGTTGCCCGACGGCAACGGCATCGAGCTGGTCACCGAGATCGCGCAGCACTTTCCGCGCACGCCGGTGGCGATGATCACCGCGTTCGGCAGCATGGACCTGGCGGTGGAAGCGCTGAAGGCCGGCGCGTTCGATTTCGTCAGCAAGCCGGTGGACATCTCCGTGCTGCGCGGCCTGGTCAAGCACGCACTGGAACTCAACAACACCGAACGTGCCTCCCCCGCGCCGCTCGCCCCCGAGCAGGCCGCGCGCCTGCTGGGTGATTCGCCTTCGATGGACGTGTTGCGCGCCACCATCGGCAAGGTCGCGCGCAGCCAGGCCCCGGTCTACATCCTCGGCGAATCCGGCGTCGGCAAAGAGCTGGTGGCCCGCACCATCCATGCGCAGAGCGCGCGCGCGCCCGGTGCCTTCGTGCCGGTGAACTGCGGCGCAATCCCGTCCGAGCTGATGGAGAGCGAGTTCTTCGGCCACAAGAAGGGCAGCTTCAGCGGCGCCCACGCGGACAAGCCCGGCCTGTTCCAGGCCGCGCATGGCGGCACCCTGTTCCTGGATGAAGTGGCCGAGCTGCCCCTGCAGATGCAGGTCAAGCTGCTGCGCGCGATCCAGGAAAAATCCATCCGCCCGGTCGGCGCCGCCACCGAGGTACCGGTGGACGTGCGCATCCTCTCGGCGACCCACAAGGACCTGGGCGAGCTGGTCGAAGATGGCCGCTTCCGCCACGACCTGTACTACCGCATCAATGTGATCGAACTGCGCGTGCCGCCGCTGCGCGAGCGCCGCAGCGACCTGCCCGCGCTGGCCGCCTCGATCCTGGCCCGGCTCGCCCGCACCCACGGCCGCCCGACCCCGCTGCTGGCGCCCTCGGCGCTGGAAGCGCTGGCCCAGTACCACTTCCCCGGCAATGTGCGCGAACTGGAGAACATCCTGGAGCGCGCACTTGCGTTGGCCGAGGAAGACCGCATCGGTGCCAGTGACCTGCGCCTGCCGCAGCACGCGCCGCGCTTTGGCGCCAGCAGTGCCGCGGCCACCACGCAGCAGGAGGCCGTGATCGACCTGCCCACCGGCAGCGGCGCCCTGCCCTCCTACATCGAACAGATGGAGCGCACCGCGATCCAGAAGGCACTGGAAGAAAACCGCTGGAACAAGACCCGCACCGCCGCGCAGCTGGGCATTACCTTCCGGGCGCTTCGCTACAAACTGAAAAAGCTCGGCATGGAGTAGCGCCACCCCATGGGTGGCTGCCCGGGATCATCGTCCCAGCAATGAAAAGGCCCGCATTCGCGGGCCTTTTCGCACGCTCAAACGGCGCCACTCAATCCTTGGTCACACGATTGATCTCGGCAAGCCCGGTCACACCCGCCGCTGCCTTGATCAACGCCGACTGGCGCAGGTCGTTCACACCCGCCTGCTGCGCGGCCTCGGCAATCTGCAGCGCATTGCCACCGGCCAGCACGATGGTTGAAATCTCATCGGTCATCGGCATCACCTGGTACAGACCGGTACGGCCCTTGTAACCCTCGGTGCACTCATCGCAGCCGACCGGCTCGAACAGCTTGATGCCCGCATCCAGCTGCGCCTGGGTGAAGCCTTCGGCCAGCAACGCGTTGGCCGGCAGCTCCACCGGACGCTTGCAGTTGTTGCACAGCCGACGCGCCAGGCGCTGAGCGATCACCAACGTCACCGAGCTGGTGATGTTGTAGGGCGCGATGCCCATGTTCATCAGGCGCGCGATGGTCTGCGGCGCATCGTTGGTATGCAGCGTGGAGAGCACCATGTGGCCCGTCTGCGCCGCCTTGATCGCGATCTCGGCCGTTTCCAGGTCGCGGATTTCGCCGACCATGATGATGTCCGGATCCTGGCGCAGGAACGACCGCAGCGCCGCAGCGAAGGTCATGCCGCGCTTGACGTTCTGCTGCACCTGGTTGACGCCGGGCAGGCGGATTTCCACCGGGTCTTCGGCGGTGGAGATGTTGCGCGTCTCGTCGTTGAGGATGCCGAGTGCGGTATACAGCGAGACCGTCTTACCCGAGCCGGTCGGGCCGGTCACCAGCACCATGCCGTAGGGCTTGTGGATCGCATCCAGGAACAGCTTCTGCTGGGCCGGCTCGTAACCGAGCTTGTCGATACCCAGCTTGGCCGCGCTGCCATCCAGGATACGCAGCACCACCTTCTCGCCGAACAGCGTGGGCAGGGTGCTGACGCGGAAATCGATCTGCTTGGTCTTGGACAGGTTGAGCTTGATGCGCCCATCCTGCGGCACCCGCTTCTCGGCGATATCCAGCTGCGCCATCACCTTCAGGCGCGCGGCGATGCGCTGGTTGAGCTTGACCGGGGCCTTGGCCACGTTCTTGAGCAGACCATCGATGCGTAGGCGCACGCGGTAGTCGTCTTCATAGGGTTCGAAGTGGATGTCCGAGGCGCCTTTGCGGATGGCGTCTACGAGGACTTTGTTGACGAACTTTACGACAGGGGTGTCGTCGCCTTTGGCGTCGACGCCGGAGTCGATCGACCCGCCTTCTTCATCGCCTGCGGAGACGTCCAAGTCCCCCATCTCGTCGTCAGTGCCCAGCGCCGAGCCAAGCGTGTCCTGCTTGGACTGCCACTGCTCCAGTGTGCGGCGGATCTGGTCCTCATCGACCAGGATCGGTTCCACCACCAGGTTGGTGTGGAACTTGATTTCGTCCAAGGAATGCGTGGGATTGCTGGTACCGACGAACAGCTTGCCGCCGCGCTTGAACAGCGGCAGTACGTGGTGCTTGCGCAGCAACTCCTCGCTGACCAATCCCATTGCGTTCTGGTTGTTGTCGAACGCTGAAACGTCCATCAGCGGCATGCCGAACTCAACCGCGTTGGCGGCTGCCAGCTGAGCACTGGTAACCAGCTTCTTCTGGGCAAACCACTGCGGCAGAGGGAGCCGCGCGGACGCAGCCTGCGTCATCGCTTCACGCGCGGCAGCCTCCTCAAGCACTCCATCCTGCACAAGACGACGGGCAATGCCAGTGATTCCGACCAGATTGGCTGACGTGACAGCGTTCATGTTCATCATTCCATTCAGTTCTGATGATGCGATTGACGAGGCTCATGCATATCAGACACGGGCGAGCCAAGTGCCGCCAGATATGTCAGCAGCCGCAATCGCCCACTACTGCGAGCATCCGGCGAGAGCTTGCTCCAGTACTTATCTTTCAGCTCACGCGCCTTTGAGGCGTTCCCCATAACCAATGCAGCGTGCTGCATGGCACCGAACACATAGTAGCCAGAAGTGCCGTCCGCCATAAGTTGCTTCCCATTCTCGCCCTGAAGCAATGCCTGGCCAAACATGAGAACGTCTTCGTGCCGACCGGCAGCCGCCGCAGACACTAGGCGCAACGCGTCGCCAGCTGAGCCCTCGTCCGTCTGGCACGCAAGCCATCGATCATTGTTCCACAGCGTGACACGCTCCGCTTCAGGCAAGTACGGGATCGTTTCCCAAGCCAGCGAAAAGATCAGGCTCGTCGCATCTACACCTGAGTCATTCAGCCTACATGCCGAGGCCACGCCCCGAAGCGCCTCAGCCTGCGTGAAATCGACGGCACTGGCCCACTTCCGCTCGACTTGAGACGCCCCGGTCATCACCAAGGACAGTTCAGCCGCCGCGCGTCGCTTGTCTAACAGACGAGATGGAAGCAAATTCTTCCTCTCGTCAAGCTCGCGGTGTAACGGGGGCGAAGAACCCAGAGCCTCTCTCATAGGCCAAGGAGCTGTCATCACTGCCTCAAAGTCACCTACCCTTGCCTGACGGAACCGAGCCGTCGGTGCGTTGAGCTTGAGAACGGGGAAATAGTCAGAGTTCTGAGATGATGGATACAGTGGAACAAATGCTCGCAACGCCTGATCATTCATCGCCAAAGTGTCCTCCAGATCCACCAAACCGTGAACTCCAATGCGAGCGAGCTCCGCACGCAGCATGGGCTGGTCAAAGACATCCGACGATAGTGCCGGCAGTTTACCCTTTGGGGTAGCCACAAGAATCAAGTCACCCTTGTTGGCAAGGTACGCGCGCACGTCAGAGAACTGCCCGACCATGCCTGCGAGCACCGAACTCACCAGCTCGGGAGTGATCTCATACAGCTGCAACCACTGCACAAATATGCCGTCTTCATTGAGATGACGCGGCACAAACGCATAGAACTCTTCAGTAAACAAGGATGCCGTCCCGCCAACCCAAGGATTGGAGGGCTCTGAGACGATTAGATCGTACTTGCGTGGACTGGCTGCGAAGTACGCCTTGGCATCATCGATCACAACATGTGAACGCGGATCTTCGAATGCACGCGTCACGCGATCGCCAAACAGCCGCGCACCTTGAATCATTGCCGGCTCTATTTCTACGGTATCCACTTGGCCTACGCGGCTGTCCCCAAGTAGCGTGTGTGTGGTCAGCCCCGACCCAAAACCAATCACACCGATGCGTTCATAGCCATCCCGCATCGCGAGTGGCAACGCACCAAGCAGGATCATCGTTGATTCGTCGCTGGTCGGCGCCTGATCCATCGAAACCGCCATGCCGGCGTCAACTTTTCCATTCGTAGCGACGGAGCGAATGGTACCGATTGCACTGTCATTCTCGTAAAGAGAAATTGTCGCCGTCGCACCGTCCCTAAAGTACAGCATTCTGGCAGATTCGCTGAGACGCGTACTGCCATG
The DNA here is from genome assembly GCF_039673075.1 of Stenotrophomonas sp. TWI819. NCBI lineage: Bacteria > Pseudomonadati > Pseudomonadota > Gammaproteobacteria > Lysobacterales > Lysobacteraceae > Stenotrophomonas > Stenotrophomonas sp. TWI819. The sequence continues at coordinate 9,188 of NZ_JBDJKY010000016.1, forward strand.
GCGGTAAACAGAGGAACTGAGGACGAGAGGATCAAAACGAACAAATGCAACAGCCGCAATGACGCCAGCGACACTAACTAGAGATGCACGAAGGGCCGGATGATGAAGGTAGGACGCGACGTTCGAACTACTGTACTGCAGCAGCCAAAGCCCCAACCCAAGGTCAACTGCCGCAGCCACGATCAATGCGTACTTCAAGCCCAACATAGGCATGAGAATATGCACCGCAGCCAGCACACCCAATATGGCGCCAACAGTGTTGAATGCATACGTCTGACCGATAGCCTTCTCACCGTGACCCGCCCGCAAGAGTGCGAGCGTGAGCAACGGAAGCGTCATACCCGCGAAGAATGCAGCGGGAAACATCACGAGCGCCGCAATCACTGCACTGGCCAGATTGTAGAGACCGTAGCCGTCCGCACTGCGGACAATAACTCGCATCAACCATCCCACCCACTCAAACGACTGGGCATACACAAACATCGAAGCGAGCGCAGCGAGGCCCATCCAAATTTGGACCCATCCAGCCACACGCAAGGGCGACAACATGCGGTCGGCGCGGTGACGCAGCCAGAAACCGCCGAATGCGATGCCTGCAATAAACGCAGCTAGCATCAGTTCAAAGGAATGCAGCGTCGTACCAAGTGCGAGCGAAAGCATGCGCACCCAAGTGATTTCGTAGACAAAGGAAGACGCTCCGGTCAAAGCGGCTACCAGCAACACCATGACTACGAGGCGAGAATTAGTCGGCGGTTCATTTGCAGAGGCCGAGAGAGCAACAGAAGTTGGCGTCGCAGCAATTACATTGCGACTCAAGGGGTACACCAGCACTGCTACTGCGAAGTTCAGCAGCCCTGCAGCCATGACTGTACCAGGCAAACCAACGGCAGGCAGAAGTAGATACGTTGAGGCTAGGGCACCACATGCTGCACCCAAACTGTTGGAAAAATACAAACCTGCGAGCACTTGGCCCTGCGCGTCCGGCTGCATCCGCATGTAGCCGGCGCTCATCAACGGGAAAGTCGCACCTAGCAGCACACACTGCGGGAGAACCAACACCGTCGCGAGCACCCAGCGGAAAGAAGACAGCGAAGCTCCCTCCAGTCCGGGCATGACCTGCGTGTAGGCCCAGCTAGTAACCGCCTGGAATATCTCATCAAATCCGAGACCAAGCGCACCGATGAGCAGTTCAATGATGGCGTAGACCAGAAGCGGCCTGCGCAAACTGCTACTGCGCCTACTCACCAGCCACGCGCCAACAGCCATCCCCCCCATAAACAGCATGAGGACCAGCGATTGGGCGTGGGATGAGTGACCGAGGAACAGGCCAAGGTACTGTGTCCAGATGGACTGATAAATAAGCCCTGCAAATCCCGAAAGAACAAAGATTGCGAGAAGCCAGTTACCTCGAGCATTGCTAAATCTGATCACAACTCCCCCATCAACACGTATTCTTGCCCCATACACGCAGCCCTTGCGTGCCATTCCCAAGCTTACGCTCATTAATCTGTAAGCTCGACGGTGGCTCTTCAACCGACGCTACCCGAGTCCTTCAGCAATCGCCAAAACCTGTATTCGAGCAACTGCAATTTGGCGGCTAGCTTCCCGCTCAATCAAATACACCGGCCACTCTGACTTCAAAAACAAGGAAAGGGGGCAAAGCCCCCTTTCCAGCACCACAATACTTGAGCTAACGAAGAAGCTGTTAGTCAGCCTTGGTAGCCGCGCCCTGGCAGCTACCCGGACGATACTTGCTTTCGATCGTACCTTCGCAGGTCCAGCTCGGCAGGACGCCATCTTCCAACTTCGTTGCATCCGGAGTCAGGGTGATGGTCTTGGTATCGATATCGTCAGAAATGTTCTGAGCGGTAGCAGTGATCGTCTTGCCGGTGGCATCCCATGCCAGCGACTTGACATACTGGGTTTCCTGGAAGTCTGGCACCCAAGTGGCAGGCGGCAACGCATTGTTGCTTGCGACGTACTCAGAGAGATCCGTACGCAGCGACGAAGCGGCGAGGATCACTTCCGAGACCTTGGCCTTCTTGGTGTAGTTCGAGTATGCCGGCAGCGCGATAGCGGCCAGGATGGCAATGATCGCGACAACGATCATCAGTTCGATCAGGGTAAAGCCCTGCTGCTTCTTCATGAGTACATCCCCTAGAGGTAGAAATATAGATAGGGCACTGGGCCATTGCCTAACCGGCGAACCGGGTGAGCGAGGCGGGCGCCCTGTGCGGGTGGATCGAAGCAGGTTGCGTGCCAACAGTGCCAGCAATGCTCCCCAGCATTCCCCGGCGCAATGATGGCACCAATCTTCAGGATTGGAACCCCCCTCACAACAATTTGCGACGCATCCGGCAATGTGACGTGCTGCGTCACCTTTTGACACCCTTGGTCGGCGCTCGTTGCCCGCGCTGGACACCGATGAGGACTGCCAACACTCCCCGGAACCAGCTACCATGCGGCGAGAAGCCCGCCTGGGGATGGTGTGGCTGGGGAGCCCTGTATGTCTGTCAGCCGTAGCGCGATCAAGAAAGAGCCCGTGGCGCGTAACACCATGGAGTTGAAGCCGTTTGTCTGGGAGGGGACCGACAAGCGGGGCATCAAGATGAAGGGCGAACAGCCCGCCAAGAATGCCAACCTTCTGCGCGCCGAACTGCGGCGACAGGGGATCATGCCAAGCATCGTCAAGCCGAAGCCAAAGCCCCTATTCGGCCCGGCCGGCGCCCCTGTAAATGCAAAGGACATTGCATTCTTCAGTCGCCAGATGGCGATCATGATGAAGTCGGGCGTACCAATTGTCAGCTCGCTGGAGATCATCGCCAGTGGCCATAAGAACCCCCGTATGAGGAAGCTGGTCGATACCGTACGTAACGATATCGAGGGCGGCTCCTCCCTGCACGAAGCCATCAGCAAGCACCCCGTTCAGTTCGATGAGCTGTATCGCAACCTCGTACGGGCGGGTGAAAGTGCCGGCGTGCTTGAAACGGTGCTGGATACCATCGCCACGTACAAAGAGAACATCGAAGCCCTGAAGGGAAAGATCAAGAAGGCGTTGTTCTACCCCGCCATGGTTGTAACCGTCGCCATCTTGGTCAGCACGATTCTACTGATCTTCGTCGTGCCTCAGTTCGAAGAGGTGTTCAAGAATTTCGGTGCTGAGCTGCCGGCCTTCACCCAGATGATCGTCTCAGCATCTCGCTTCATGGTGGCGTACTGGTGGGTCATGCTCGCTGTCGTGTTGGGGTCGTTGTTTGGCTCGATATACGCTTACAAACGCTCGCCAAAAATGCAGCACACCATGGATCGTCTGATCCTGAAGGTGCCTGTGATCGGCCAGATCATGAACAACAGTGCGATCGCCCGCTTCGCCCGCACCACCGCCGTGACCTTCAAGGCCGGCGTGCCACTGGTGGAAGCCTTGGGTATCGTCGCGGGCGCCACCGGCAACAAGGTCTACGAGGAAGCGGTGCTACGCATGCGCGACGACGTGTCGGTCGGCTACCCGGTCAATATGGCCATGAAGCAGGTCAACATCTTCCCGCACATGGTGGTGCAGATGACCGGCATCGGCGAAGAGGCCGGCGCGCTGGACACCATGCTGTTCAAGGTGGCCGAGTACTATGAGCAGGAGGTCAACAATGCCGTGGACGCCCTGAGCAGCCTGCTGGAGCCGATGATCATGGTGTTCATTGGTACCATCGTCGGCGGCATGGTGATCGGCATGTACCTGCCCATCTTCAAACTCGGCGCGGTAGTTGGATAACTAATCAATGGCATTTCTCGACCAGCATCCCATCCTCGGCTACCCCGCCGCGGCCGGACTGGGACTGCTGATCGGCAGTTTCCTCAACGTGGTGATCCTGCGCCTGCCCAAGCGGCTGGAGTGGGAGTGGAAGCGCGATGCGCGCGAGGTGCTGGAAGAACCGGACATCTACGAGCCGCCCCCGCCGGGGATCGTGGTGGAGCCGTCGCACTGCCCGCACTGCAAGCACAAGCTGTCCTGGTACGAGAACATCCCGCTGTTCAGCTGGCTGGCCCTGCGCGGCAAGTGCCGCCATTGCCATGCCCCGATCTCGATCCAGTACCCGCTGGTGGAGCTGCTGACCGCCGTGCTGGTGCTCGCCAGCGTCTGGCAGTTCGGCTTCGGCTGGCAGGGGTTCGGCGCGATCGTGCTGAGCTGCTTCCTGGTGGCGCTGTCCGGCATCGACCTGCGCACCCAGTTGTTACCGGATCAGTTGACCCTGCCCTTGATGTGGCTGGGCCTGATCGCGGCCAGCGACAACCTGTACATGCCGGCCAAACCGGCCTTGCTGGGGGCGTTGGCCGGCTACCTCTCGTTGTGGTCGGTGTGGTGGCTGTTCAAGCAGATCACCGGCAAGGAAGGCATGGGCCACGGCGATTTCAAGCTGTTGGCCGCCCTGGGTGCCTGGTGCGGGCTCAAGGGCATCCTGCCGATCATCCTGCTGTCGTCCATCGTGGGCGCCATCATCGGCTCGATCTGGCTGTACTCGCGCGGCCGCGACCGGGCCACGCCGATCCCGTTCGGGCCGTACCTGGCCATTGCCGGCTGGATCGTGTTCATGTGGGGCGAGCCGTTGATCAACGGCTACCTGAGCTACGCCGGCCTGCGTTGAGCGCCGCACGATGAGCCGCTTCGTGATCGGGCTGACCGGCGGCATTGCCGCCGGCAAGAGCGAGGTCAGCCGCCGCTTCGAAGCGCTGGGCATCACCGTGGCCGACGCCGATCTGGCTGCCCGCGCGGTGGTTGCACCGGGCAGCAAGGGGTTGGCTCGGATTGCCGCGCATTTCGGAACGAACATCCTGCTGGCCGATGGCCAGCTGGACCGTGCCGCGCTGCGCGCGCGCATCTTCGATTCGGCGCAGGAACGCCAGGCACTGGAGGCGATCACCCATCCGGCGATCCGCCAGCTGCTGCGCCAGACCTGCGAACAGGCCGACGGGCCGTATGCGATCGCCGCGATCCCCTTGCTGACCGAAGCCGGTGGCCGCCAGCAGTACCCGTGGCTGGACCGGATCCTGGTGGTGGACGTGCCGGTGGCCGTACAGCATGCACGGCTGATGCAGCGCGATGGCATCGATACCGCTCTGGCCGACCGCATGATCGCTGCCCAGGCCAGCCGCGAGGCGCGCCTGGCATTGGCCGATGATGTGGTGGTCAATGACGGGCACCCGGATCATCTGCAGGCGCATGTGGAGCGGCTGGATCGGGCGTATCGGGCGTTGGCGGCGCGGTAGATCTGGAGGCGCCGACCAACGGTCGGCCCTACCGTCTTACGCTGGGGAGAAGGTCAGCGTGGCGATGACGCCGCGCTCTGCGCCCGGGCGCACGTTGACCTGCCAGCCATACAGATCGCACAGGCGACTGACGATGGACAGGCCGATACCCCCGCCCTGCGAATGGCCCGCATGCGTGCCGCGGTAGCCGCGTTGGAACAGCTTGGCCGCATCCTCTTCGCTCAGGCCGGGACCGCTGTCGATCACTTCGACCGCGTTCTTGCCGACGCGCACGCGAACCGCGCCTTCCTTGGAGTACTTCACTGCGTTGCCGATCAGGTTGCCCAAGGCGACCGACAAGGCCGATTCCGGCGCATCGATCACCAGGTCGTGATTGCCTTCCAGGATCAGCTCCAGCGGCTTGCCGCCCAGCTGGGCGCGATGCGAATCCAGCAGTTGTTCGGAGACCCGGGCGACATTGCTGCTGCCCTGCCCGCGCTCGTTGCGCGAGAGCAGCAGCAACGCGCCGATCAGATCGGTGCATTGCTGCTCGGCACGCTGGATGCGCTGCAGGCGCTGCAGGACCTTGGGATCGAGATCGGGGCGGGTCAGCAGCAGCTCGGTGGCGCCGCGGATCACCGCCAACGGCGTGCGCAGCTCGTGGCTGACGTCCGCGTTGAATTCGCGGTCGCGCTGCACCACCTCGGTGAGCCGCGCGGAATAGTCGTCCAGCGCCTGGGCCAGCTGACCCACTTCATCGTCCGGGAAGCGCGGCGCCAGCGGCTCGGGCTCGCTGGTGCCACCGCGGTACGCGCGCAGGCGGGCGGCCAGATCGGATACCGGCTTCATGACCTTGGAAGCCGACCACCAGCCCAGGACGAGGGACAGGACGCTGAACACCAGGACAGAAATCAACAGCGCGCGTTTGAGCTGGGCCTCCCCGCGGGTGGCCTCGGTCATGTCGTACGCCAGGAAAAACCAGGCATCGTCGGCCTTGCGGACCGCCAATTTATAGGCGTAAGGCTTGCCCTCATCGTCCAGGCCGCTCACGTTGTGGTTGCCGTTCGGCAACGCCGCCCATTCCGCCCGTTCTACCCGCACACGGTCCAGCATTTCGCGCGGGTACGCGAAGGCCCGCATCTGCTGCACGGGCAGGTCCGGATTACGGGTACGGTCGGAATAGAAGCGCTTAGCGAACTCATCGATGTTGCGGTTCATCACGTCTTCGACGAGCTGGCTTTCCACGCGGGCGCGGGTCCAGTTGGTGGCGAACGCAAACAACGTGGTCAGGCAGAAGCCCAACAGCACGAACGAGACGATGATGCGGCTGCGCAGCCGGCGCCGGTATGGCGCGCGGCGGCGCTCCCCCTTCCCCGTCACCGGATCAGGCTTCCGGCGCGGCGATGCGGTATCCGATGCCATGACGGGTCTGGATCATCGGGACCTCGAAAGGCTTGTCGACCACGGCGCGCAGGCCGTGGATATGCACGCGCAGGGAATCCGAATCCGGGAGTTCTTCGCCCCAGACGCGGGTTTCCAGTTCCTGGCGGGTGACAACGGCCGGTGAAGCCTCCATCAGCGCCTGCAGGATCTTCAACGCGGTCGGGTTGAGCTGCAGCAGCTTGCCCTGGCGACGCACTTCCAGCGTGTCCAGGTTGTATTCCAGATCGCCGGTTTCCAGCACGCGGGTCTGCACGCCCTTGCCGCGACGCGACAGGGCGTTCAACCGCACTTCGACTTCCTGCAGCGCGAACGGCTTGATCAGGTAGTCATCGGCACCGGAATCAAACCCGGCCAGCTTGTTGTCCAGCGAATCACGGGCGGTCAGCATCAGCACCGGGGTCTGCTTGCGCGCCTCGTTGCGGAGCTTGCGACAGACCTCGATCCCATCCATGCCGGGCAGGTTGAGGTCCAGCACGATTGCGTCAAACTCATGGACGACGGCCAAGTGCAGACCGGTGACGCCATCGGCAGCGAAGTCCACGGTATGCCCGCGGTCTTCGAGGTAATCGCCCAGGTTGGCGGCAATGTCGCTGTTGTCTTCGATTACAAGGATTCGCACTGTGACCTCTAGTTGGAAAAACGACCGACGCGCTGCGCTTGGTCCATGCTGCTCTGGGACGTGCTCTTGATCCGTTCCCGCTGGGCGACCGTCATGCACTGCGTCTGCGGCATGTTGGAGCCCACCACGCGCTCACGCTTGCATATTAGACGGCTATCTTCGCGCGCCTGTGTCAAAACGGTGTTCACCACCTGCTGGTCGTTGAACAATTCCGTGCGGTTGGCCGCAGACAGGGAGGCCTCGCTGCCGCTCCGCTCGATGATGCCACGCATATGCCCCAAGGCTTGACGGACCCGGCTGCGCTGATCCACGGTGATTTCCGAGTAGGTCTCGCCGTTGGCCAGGTCCGCTTCTATCTTGGTGATCTGTTCAGCCATGGGCTTGCCCGGCTCAAAGATTTCCTTGTTCTTCGGCGCCGCTGCGGCGCTTCCCATTGCCAGTGCCAGTGCTGCGGCCGCCATGGCCATCGTCAAACGCTTCATGTCGAGCTGATCCGTGCTGTGAAGTGAACGCCGAATGTATGCCGGGCCTGCCAGTGGCAGCAAGTGCTGGAGGTCAGGGAGAAAAAGGCCCAGGCGTTTCCGCCTGGGCCTGAAGGTGTTTCCCGATTACCGTTCCTGCTGAGGAGGGCAGAGCTGCGGTTCGACAGAGCCTACGCCGGGGTCGATTAAACCGATGTTAAGACCTTCCCCTACTGCAGAAACCCCCGTCAACCCCTTGTATTAGCAGGCTTTTTCAACGAAACAACATGGTCGATGATGCGCCCGGCCAGGTCTTCCCGGCAGATCGCCTCGATGCCCTCCAGCCCCGGGGTGGAATTCACCTCCAGCACCAGCGGGCCACGGCTGGAGCGGATCAGATCGACCCCGGCCACGCCCAGGCCCAGCGCCTTGGCCGAGCGCACGGCCACCTGCTGCTCCGCCCGGCTGGCCTTGGCCGCGCGGGCACTGCCGCCGGCATGCAGATTCGAGCGGAAGTCGCCCTCCGGGGCCTGGCGCTGCATCGCCCCGACCACCTGGTCGCCCACCACCAGGCAGCGCAGGTCGGCGCCCTGCGCCTCGCCGATGAACTCCTGCATCAGGAAGTTGGCGTACAGCCCGCGCAGTGCCTCCACGATGCCGCGCGAGGCGCTGGCCTTCTCGGTCAGGATCACCCCCCTGCCCTGGGTGCCCTCGTTGAGTTTCACCACGTGCGGCGGCGGGCCGAGCATCGAGAGCAGATCGACGGTGTCGTCCGGGTTGTCGCCGAACACCGTGACCGGCATGTCGATGCCCTTGGAGGCCAGGATCTGGTGCGCCCGCAGCTTGTCACGGGCGCGCAGGATGGCATCGGAGGGATTGGGCGTGCGGGCGCCCATCATCTCGAACTGGCGCAGCACCGCCGTCCCGTAGCGGGTGACCGAGGCACCGATGCGCGGGATCACCGCATCCACCCCGGTGATCGGCCGCCCCTTGTAATGCATGGTGAAGCCGTCCGCCGCGATCCGCATGTAGCAGCGCAGCGGATCGAGGATGCGCACGGTATGGCCCCGCGCACGCGCGGCCTCCACCAGGCGACGCGTGGAGTACAGCTTGCTGTTGCGGGACAGGATGGCGAGTTTCATCGCGGCGCAGGGGGCGGGAAAGCGCGAAGCATAGCGCGGGGCCGGGATGGTGCGATGACGATCTTCGCGCGTTGTTTCAGCACGACAACCGTGCCGACAGCGGACGGAGAAGATTGAAAAAAGGGGATTCAGCAGAAAGGCGCGGCAGTTGGAGCGGGTGAAGGGAATCGAACCCTCGTCAGTAGCTTGGGAAGCTACAGCTCTACCATTGAGCTACACCCGCAAGGCGCGGCGTAAGTCTATTCGGGCGGGGGCATGAAAGGCAACGGGCGGCACTGGGCCGCCCGTTGTTTCTCGCTTTCCGCTGCCGTGCGCGGTGCCCGCGAACGGGCACTGCGCACGTGGGATCAGAAGCTGGCGCCGAAGCTGGCGAACAGCGACACGTCACGCGCACGCTTCTGCATCGTGGTGGTGCTCATGCCGATATTGCTGCTCAGGCCCCACAGGTTCAGGCGCGCACCCAGCACGGCGGTGGCGTAGTCACGGTCGAACTCCAGGCCCGGCACCTTGTACATGCCCACGTCCGGCATGGTCTGCAGCCAGGCGCTGGCCTGCTTGCTGTCCTCGAACTCGTGGTCGTAGGTGACCTGCACGTACGGCTTGACGTTGCCGCCATCGAAGCGGGCCTGCCAGCCAACGCGGCCGACGGTCGAATCCACATCCTGGTCGGCATAGCCCAGCGCCGAGGCGCTCAGGTTGGATTCGGTGTAGCCGTCCAGCTTCACCTTCTGCCAGATCACGGCGGCGACCGGACCGTGACGGAAGCCGCCTTCGGTGCCGAACTCGTAACCGGCGTTCAAGGCGGCGGTCAGGTTGCTGCCTTCCGGCGAACCCTTGTGGATGCGCGTTGCCGGGCCGAGCTGCAGCTTACGGGTCACGTCGTAGTCCAGCCAGCTGTAGCTGAGCTGGCCATTGACCCAGGCGCGCTCGCCATACCAGCCGGCGAACAGGCCCACGGTGGTGTCGGACTGGGTGAAGTCACCCTTGCTGTTGCCGAAATCGGCGTCCATGCGGCCATAGCCGGCGAAGCCGCCGACCACCATGCCGTCACGCGCCCAATCCACACCGAACAGGCCGGCCGGGGCCATGCCGTCGTACAGATCGGCGTGGGCGTAGCGCTGCATGTCGCCGCGCAGGTTGCCCCACCAGCTCAGGCCGTCGGCCGGACGGCCATCCACATGCCAGCTGACCTGGTCAGCGCGCGAGCGGCCGATGGTCTGTGCCGAGTGGGTCAGGATCTGCTGGTTGCGCGGGGCTTCCAGGATCGACAGCGTGTACTGGCCCAGCATCTCGTGCGTGGCCGTGGTCGGGTGCACGCCATCGGCGAACACGTAGCTGTTGGCAGCGTTCGGGGTGGCGTAGCTGGTCGGGTTGCAGGTCAGCGAGGACGCCGTGGTGCAGGCCGGGCTGGTCACGTTGACGAAGCCGTACTGCGCCGGGTTGGCGACGATTTCCTGCAGGATGTGGAAGGTGTCGACCGGGATCACCTGCAGGCCGGCAGCCTTCAGGCCACCGAACAGGGCGTCGTTGTAGGCCTTGGCCAGCGCGGTGCCGGCAGCCATGCCGGCCGGGCCACCGGCGCGGGCGCCCGGGGTCAGGCCGACGTCCGGAATGGTCGGGACGACGATGTATTCGGCGCCAGCCGCCTTCAGCGTGCCGACGATGCCGACCTGGTCGGTGACGGCGTTGGTGAGGGTGGAGACCAGCGGCGCGCCGGCCTGGATCGCGAACAGATCATTCGCACCGCCCCACACGGTGTACAGCGCGTTCGGATCGGCCTTGCCGCCGTTGGCCGCCAGGTACTGCGCGGTCTGGGTCTTGAGCGAGTACACCGGAATGGCCGGGGTACCGGCAGCCAGCACCTGGCTGGTGTCCACGCCGACGCGGGCGCCGCCGATGGCGTAGTTGTCACCGTTCTGGCCGTTGCCGTGGGCCGCACCGTTGGTGCCGTAGTAGTTGGCCACGTGCTGGGCCCAGGTCCAGCCCGGGTTGGTGGTGAACTGGCCGGTCACCGGCTGCACCGCGGCCGGCAGCAGCGGGCGGAAGTAGCCCGCATCGGTCAGGCTGTCGCCGATGAAGACGGTCTTGGTGTACGGCGACTGCGCCATGGCCGGCATCGCGGCCAGGGCGATGGCCACGGCCATGAGGGAACGGATCGGGCGTTTGCTGAGCAACATGAAAATTCCTTTAGGGTGGGGAAGACGGCGGACGTACGCCGGCGCACGGTGCCATGTTTCCACTGCACCTCGCCGGCATCACGCTGCGCTGCGGCATGACACCCGGCAGCCCGCCGCCCGGCCATCATTGGCCTGACGCTCGCGGCACCTCTGCCGCGGGGCGCATAGGGTACGCACAGTGGAGTGATTGCGGGACAATACCGTCATGAACATCCAGCTCAACGGCGAGAACCGCCAGCTTCCGCACACCGCCACCGTCCATGATCTGCTGCGCGGCGAAGACCTGCTCGAGCGCCGCGTCGCGGTCGAGGTCAACGGCGAGATCGTCACCCGCAGCCAGCACGCCAGCCATGGCCTGCGCGAGGGCGACGTGGTCGAGATCGTGCATGCGCTGGGCGGCGGCTGAGGCAGCATCGTGACGCGCGATAGGCGATAATTCGGGCCATGAATGCACCTGCCCCCACTGATTCGCTGGTGATCGCCGGCAAGACCTATGCTTCCCGCCTGCTCACCGGCACCGGCAAGTTCAAGGATCTGGAAGAAACCCGCCTGGCCACCGAGGCCGCGGGCGCCCGGATCGTCACCGTGGCGATCCGCCGCACCAACATCGGGCAGAACCCGGGCGAGCCGAACCTGCTCGACGTGCTGCCGCCGGACCGTTACACCATCCTGCCCAACACCGCCGGCTGCTACACCGCTGAAGACGCCGTGCGCACCTGCCGGCTGGCCCGCGAGCTGCTGGACGGCCACAACCTGACCAAGCTGGAAGTGCTGGGCGACCAGAAGAGCCTGTACCCGGATGTGGTGCAGACCCTCAAGGCGGCCGAGCAGCTGGTCAAGGATGGCTTCGAGGTGATGGTCTATACCTCCGATGACCCGATCCTGGCCAAGCGCCTGGAAGAGATCGGCTGCGCGGCGGTCATGCCGCTGGCCGCGCCGATCGGCTCGGGCCTGGGCATCCAGAACAAGTACAACCTGCTGCAGATCATCGAAGACGCCAAGGTGCCGATCATCGTCGATGCCGGCGTGGGCACCGCCTCCGATGCGGCCATCGCGATGGAACTGGGCTGCGACGGCGTGCTGATGAACACCGCCATCGCCGGCGCGCGCAACCCGATCCTGATGGCCAGCGCGATGCGCAAGGCCGTGGAAGCCGGCCGCGAGGCTTTCCTGGCCGGGCGCATTCCGCGCAAGCGCTACGCCAGTGCGTCCTCGCCGATCGACGGGTTGATCGGCTGATGACCAATCCTTTCGACAGCGCCGGTGCCAAGGCACCGCCCAAGCCCTTCACCATCACCGAAGGCCGCCGCGAGGTCCGCAGTTTCGTGCTGCGCCAGGGCCGCTTCACCCCGGCCCAGCAGCGTGCATTCGATGACCGCTGGCCGCGCTTCGGGCTGGACTTCACCGGTGAGCCGCGCGATCTCGATGCCACCTTCGGGCGTGATGCGCACAAGGTGCTGGAAATCGGCTTCGGCAATGGCGCCGCACTGCGCTTCGCTGCGCAGCAGGATCCCAGCCGCGATTACATCGGTCTGGAAGTCCACGCCCCCGGCGTGGGCCGCCTGCTCAATGCCCTGGCCGACGACAACGCCGACCACGTGCGCCTGTACCACCACGATGCCGTGGAGGTGTTGGAAAAGGAAATCGCCGATGGCGCGCTGGATGAAGTGCGCATCTATTTCCCGGACCCGTGGCACAAGAAGCGCCACAACAAGCGTCGCCTGATCCAGCCCGGCTTTGCCGACCTGCTGGTGCGCAAGCTCCGCGTGGGTGGCCGCCTTCACTGCGCCACGGACTGGGAAGACTATGCCGAGCAGATGTGGGACGTGCTCGACGCCACTGCCGGGCTGACCAACCGCGCCGGCCCGCGTGGGCAGGTGGAGCGGCCGGAATGGCGCCCGCAGACCCACTTCGAAACCCGTGGCCAGAAGCTCGGCCATGGCGTGTGGGACCTGTTGTACGACCGCACCTGATCCGACAAGGAACCGCGCCACCCCATGGATACCGCGCTGACGCTGACTACCGACATGAAGCTCGTCCTCGGGCTGGTCGGCTTCACGATGGCGATGTTCCTGTTCGAGCGCATCCGCGCCGACGTGGTGGCATTGGTGGTGCTGGTGGTGCTCGGCGTCACCGGCCTGATCGCCCCGGAAGAAATCTTCGGTGGCTTCTCCGGTAACGCGGTGATGAGCATCATCGCCACCACCATCCTCGGCGCGGGCCTGGACCGCACCGGGGCGCTGAACCGGTTGGCGGCCTGGCTGCTGCGGCGCGGGCATGGCGTGGAAACACGCCTGCTGATGATGACCACCGCGATCGCCGGCTTGAACTCTTCGTTCATGCAGAACCCCTCGGTGATGGCGTTGTACCTGCCGGTCGCCTCGCGGCTGGCCGCGCGCACCGGGCTGACGCTGCAGCGCCTGCTGCTGCCGATCGCCGCGGCCATCGTGATGGGCGGTGCGCTGACCATGGTCGGCAACTCGCCACTGATCCTGCTCAACGATCTGCTGGCCTCGGCCAACAACAACCTGCCCTCGGGCCTGGCCACCATCGAGCCGCTGCGCATGTTCGCGCCGCTGCCGATCGGTGTAGCCCTGCTGATCGCCTCGCTGCTGTACTTCCGCTACTTCGGTGATCGCAAGCTGGTGGAGGAAGAGACGCTGGCCAACGACGGCGTCACCCCGTCGCGCACCGAAAGCTACTTCGCCAAGACCTACGGCATCGAAGGCGATGTATTCGAGCTGGTGGTCACCGCCGAGAGCCCGCTGGTCGGCATGACCCTGGGCGAGGCCGAGAACGTGCACGATGCGCCGCTGCTGCTGGCGCTCAAGACCGGCAACGACACCCGCCTGGCGCCGCCGGCGGAAATGCGCATCTGGGTCGGCAGCGTGCTGGGTGTGATGGGCGCGCGCCAGCAGGTCAGCGATTTCGCACAGAACCAGTTCCTGCGGATGTCCTCGCGGTTGAAGCACCTGGGTGATCTGTTCAACCCCAGCCGCGCCGGCATTTCCGAAGCGGTGGTGCCGCCCACCTCCGACGTGATCGGCAAGAGCGCTTCGGATCTGCGCCTGCGCAAGCAGCGCGGCATCAGCCTGCTGGCGATCAACCGCGACAAGCAGGTGATCCGCGAAGACGTGCGCAACGTGGCCCTGCGCGCGGGTGACATGCTGGTCTTCCACAGCATCTGGACCGACCTGGCGCAGGCGGCCAAGAGCCGCGACTTCGTCGTGGTGACCGATTACCCCAAGGGTGAGCAGCGCCCGCACAAGTTCAAGATCGCGATGAGTATCTTCGGCCTCACCATCCTGATCGCGCTGACCTCCAAGCTACCGGTGGCGCTGACCCTGATGACCGGCGTGGCCGGGATGCTGCTGACCGGCGTGCTGCGCATGGACGAGGCCTACGCCTCGATCAACTGGAAAACCGTGTTCATGATGGCCGGGCTGATTCCGCTCGGCTGGGCAATGGACAGCAGCGGCGCGGCGGCGTGGATCGCCGGGCACACCATCGACCGCCTGCCGACCGGCATCCCGGTGTGGGTGCTGGAAATCGCGCTGGCGTTGTTGACCACGATGTTCTCGCTGGTGATCAGCCACGTGGGCGCAACCATCGTGATGGTGCCCATCGCGGTGAACCTGGCGCTGGCCGCAGGGGGCAGCCCGACCGCGTTCGCGCTGATCGTGGCGCTGTCGGCCTCGAACAATCTGATGACCGCCTCGAACCCGGTGATTTCGATGATCACCGGCCCGGCCAACTACACCCCGCGCGAGCTGTGGCGGGTCGGCGCCCCGCTGTCGTTGATCTATACGGCGGTCGTGGTGCTGATGATCAACCTGATGTTCTAGGGCGTGCCGGCCAGCGGCCGGCTCGCCCGATGCGGCCAGTAGTGCCGGCCGCTGACGGCATCGGAGGCGTAGCGACCAACGGTCGCTACCTACCGATGGCCCCCGGCCCACCGGTCGTTGTCACGCCAGCCAGACCTGGCCGTCGCGCACCTGGACGGGCACCGCGCGCAGGCGATCACCGCGGCACGGCCCGGCTACGCAGTCGCCGTTGTCCAGCGAGAACGAGGCGCCATGCGCTGCGCAGACCAGATGGCCTTCCTTGCTTTTCAGGAACTGACCCGGCGCCCAATCCAACCGGCGGCCCGCGTGTGGGCAGATGTTCAGCCACGCGCGCACCTGGTCGCCCGCGCGGTACAACACCAACGATTCACTGTCGCCATCGATGCTGGCATCGGTTTCAGCGAAACCCCCGTCGGCCATGGCGTCCAAGGCGATGAGGGCGGTGGCGGTGGTCTCTGGAACGGACATGGCATCTACAACAGGCAGTGGAGGCACAGTGTCTCACGCGCTCATGTCACTGGCTCCCGGATGAATACAAGTCATTGATTTGCAATGCGCGCGGGGTACGTTTAACGCTTTTTTCACTCAGTCACAAAGGCCAGCACGGATACTCGTCCACTGCTGACCTCAGCCAAAAAGAGTGCCATGTACAGCCGCATCTTCCAGTTCAACCAGTTCCGTGCCCTGTTCGCGCCGCGCAAGCCGCGCCACCCCTTGGTGCGCGTCGCGGTCGGTCTGTTGGGCCTGGCGATCCTGGCCGCGCTGGTGTTCGTGGGTGTGTTCGTGGGCGCGGCGATGATCATCGCCGGTCTGGCATGGAAGCTGCTCGCCCAGCGCAAGAGTGCGCGCACCGTTCCGTCGCAGGTCGTGGACGGCGAGTACCGGGTGGTCCGCAAGCAGGCCTTGCCGATGTCGCGTTGATCGACGCGCATTCCTCCTGATGACGGCCGCGCCCTGCGCGGCCGTTTCTGTTTCTGGCGGCGGGAAAACGCTCTAGACTGCGGCGAAACCTCTCCACAGGACGCGCGCATGACCGATGTAATTCCCACGCCCGAGCAGCCCCGTATTCCGGTCGCTGGCGGCGGTACCTTCCCGGTGCGTCGTATCTACTGTGTCGGCCGCAACTTCGCTGATCACGCGCGCGAAATGGGTGCGGCCGTGCCGTCTGCCGACGATCGCGGCCGCCCGATGTTCTTCAGCAAGCCGGCCGATGCGATCGTGGTCGGCCATGACGATGTGATCCCCTACCCGCTCGCCACCCAGGACCTGCACCACGAGGTGGAACTGGTGGTGGCGATCGGCAAGGACGCGCCTGCCGGCGAGTTGCCGGTCGACCAGGCCGAGGCGCTGGTGTTCGGCTACGGCGTCGGCCTGGACCTGACCCGGCGCGATCTGCAGGCGCAGGCCAAAGCCAAGGGCCACCCGTGGGATCCGGCGAAGGGGTTCGATCAGTCCGCCCCGGTGAGCGAGCTGGTGCCGGCCGGCGAAGTGGGCGATCTGGCCGCGCTCAACCTGTCGCTGGAGATCAATGGCGAAGTGCGCCAGCAGTCGCTGCTGGACCAGATGATCTGGAACGTGCCGGAGATCCTGCATGAGCTGTCCAAGCTGTGGGCGCTGCGCGCAGGCGATCTGGTGTTCATGGGCACGCCCTCGGGCGTGGCCGCGTTGAAGCCGGGCGACCGTTTCAGCGCGCGCCTGGAAAACGTGGCCGAGCGCCACGGCATCATCGCTGGATGACATCCACTGCGTTACGCTGCGGCGTCTTTTTCCCCACTGCGACAGGAGAGCCCGATGGGTGTACTGACTGAGTTCAAAGAATTCGCGATGCGCGGCAACGTCATCGATCTGGCCGTCGGTGTGGTCATCGGCGCGGCGTTCGGCAAGATCGTCACCGCACTGGTGGACAAGATCATCATGCCGCCGCTGGGCTGGATGATCGGCCGGGTGGACTTCTCCGAGCTGGCCTGGACCCTGGCCCCGGCCCGGATTGCCGCCGATGGCAAAGAGATTCCGGCGGTGGTGATCGGCTACGGTGACTTCCTCAACACCGTGGTGCAGTTCGTGATCGTGGCCTTTGCGATCTTCATGGTCGTGAAGTTCATCAACCGCCTGGCCCGCAAGAAGCAGGCCGAGCCGGCCGCCCCGGCCGCGCCGAGCGAAGAAGTGCTGCTGCTGCGCGAGATCCGCGACAACCTCAAGCACTGAGGCGGCACTACCCATCGAAAGCCCCGCTCCGGCGGGGTTTTCGCTTTTGGAAAACAGCATTCGCCGGAGCATGACCTACCGCCCATGTGCGTCCGGGAGAGGCTGGTAAGCTCGGACGCTTCCGCCCCGTTTCCCGGAGTTCGTCCATGCGTCGCCGCGTCCTTGCCATCGCATCTTCCCTCGCCCTGCTGGCCGCACCCGCGTTCGCGGCGACCGGCATCACCACGCTGCCGCCCAAGTCGCTGGCCACCGCTGCCGAGCTGCGCGAGCAGGCGCTCAAGGACGACACCGGCTGGAAGGTGGTCGAGTCGCTCACCACCGAGATCGGCCCGCGCCTCGCCGGCAGTGAAGCCGACGCACGCGCCGTGGCCTGGGCGGTCGCCAAGTTCACGTCGCTCGGCTTCGACAAGGTCTGGACCGAACCGGTCACCTTCCCCAAGTGGGAGCGCCGCAGTGAGCACGCTGAAGTGATCGGCAAGCATGCCCAGCCGCTGACGATCACCGCCCTTGGCGGCAGCCCGGGCGGCACGGTGGAGGCCGAAGTCGTGCGCTTCGCCGATCTGGCCGCGCTGCAGGCCGCGCCGGAGGGTTCGCTGAAGGGCAAGATCGCCTTCGTCGATTACCAGATGACCGCCTACCGCGATGGCCGCGACTACGGCAACGGCGGCGCCGTGCGCAGCAAGGGCCCGTCCGAGGCGATCCGCAAGGGCGCGATCGGCTTCGTGATGCGGTCGGCCGGTACCGATTCGCACCGCGTGCCGCACACCGGCATCACCCGCTTCGATGACGGCCTGACCCCGGTGCCGGCCGCCGCGCTGTCGGTGCCCGATGCCAACCAGCTGGCGCGCCTGGTCGCGCTCGGCAGCACCACGCTCAAACTCAGCCTGGATTGCGGCTGGGACGGCAAGGCGACCTCGTACAACGTGATCGGCGAGATCACCGGGCGCAGCCTGCCCAAGGAAGTGGTGGTGATCGGCGGTCACCTCGATTCCTGGGACCTGGGCACCGGCGCGGTGGATGACGGCGCCGGCGTGGGCATCACCATGGCGGCCGGCCATCTGATCGGCCAGCTCAAGCAGGCGCCCAAGCGCACCATCCGCGTGATCGCCTTCGCCAACGAGGAGCAGGGCCTGTACGGCGGCAAGGCGTATGCCGAAGCGCACGCCAAGGATGTGGTACTGCACCAGCTGGCGGCCGAGAGCGATTTCGGTGCGGGCCGCATCTACGCCTTCAACACCGGCTCGCCGAACCCGGCCAACTCGCGCGAGGCCACCCGCCAGATCGCCGAGGTGCTCAAGCCGCTCGGCATCGAGTACGCCGCCGACAAGGGTGGCCCGGGGCCGGACATCGGTCCGCTGGCCGCCAAGGGCGGCGCGTGGGCGTGGCTGGCGCAGGATGGCAGCGACTACTTCCATCTGCACCACACCGCCGACGACACGCTCGACAAGATCGACCCGGCCGCACTGGCGCAGAACGTCGCGGCGTATACCGTGTTCGCGTATCTGGCGGCCGAAGCCGAGGGCAGCTTCGGCAGCGAAGCCAAGCCGACCACCCCGCCGAGCGAATGATCCCGACACGCAAGTGATAGGTACCGACCGCTGGTCGGTACAAAAAAAGCCCGGTCGCACAGCGACCGGGCTACCGGGACACATCACACCCCACGCGGTGAGCGCCGCTAGACCCTCGCGGTCCGGACAAGCGGATCGCCGCGCTGCGGGGGTGTCTCTCCTCACCCACGCAGCACAGCGCCCGCCCGGCACTGTGCGCAGTTTTCACTGCATGCACTATGCGATTAATCCGAAAGCGATGTAGTCACGACGAGTTCGGTGAAACCGATCACACCGTGGGTAGCGCGAATGATGACGCGCGTCCCCGAAACATGCCGGCCATGGTCAAACGCGACTGCGCCCGAACCACTGCGCCAACAGTACCGCCGTTGCCGAGGCAACGTTGAGGCTTTCCACCGCACCGGTACCGGGAATCGATACCTGGTGGTCGCAGTCCTGCGCCAATTCGCGGTCCATGCCTTCGCCTTCGGCGCCCATCACATAGACCAGGCGCGACGGCAGCGCGCTGGCAAACAGATCTTCGCCACCGTCCACCAGCGTTGCGGCCAGGCTCAGCCCGGCTGCACGCAGCTGGGCCATGGCTTCAGGCAGTTCCGGCAGGCGCACCAGCGGCACCGATTCAGCGCCGCCCTCGGCCACGCGCGCGGCCGCACCGGACAACGCCAGCGTGGAACCCGGCGGCAGCAGCAGCCCGGCCACGCCGAAGTGCGCCGCCGAGCGCAGGATCGCGCCGAAGTTGTGCGGGTTGCCCACGCCATCCAGCCACAGCGCCAGCACCGGCTTGTCGGCCGGCAGCGTGGCGAGCCACTCCTCCAGCTCCAGCATCGGCGCCCGCAGCACATCGGCCACCAGGCCTTCGTGGTGCGTGGTCGCGGCGAGCTTGTTCAGATCCCCCTCTTCCACCACGCGGTAACCGACGCGATTGGCCACGCACCACTTCAGCACCGGCTGCATGCGCGGAATCAGCGCCTCGGTCAGGTACAGCTTGCGCAGCGCCTGCGGGCGATGCTCGAACAGGGCCTGCACGGCATTCCAGCCGTACAGGCGCAGCTCGTCGTTGCCACGGCCGGGCGGCGGCGGGGTGCCACCTTCGCGGGGGGGCAGCGGCGTGGCGCGCGGCGGCCGTGCGGACGGACGGCGCGCATTCTTCCAGGGATCATTCACTACGGGACAGCTCCAGCTTGCGTTGACGCCAGAAATCGGCGTTCTTGATGCCCAGGGCATCGGGGTCGAAGGTCGGATCCAGGCCGAGCTTCTTTTGACGCTCATAGTCGCGCAGCGCCAGCATCGCCGGCTTCTGCACGATCAGGATCGCGATGATGTTCAACCACGCCATCAGGCCCACGCCGATGTCGCCCAGCGCCCACGCCAGCCCGGCGTTGTGGAAGGCACCGAAGATCACCATGCCGATGATGCCCAGGCGCAGCAGCAGGACGGTCAGCGGGCGCTTGGCGTTGTTGTTGATGTAGGTGAGGTTGGTTTCGGCCATGTAGTAATAGGCCATGATCGTGGTGAAGGCGAAGAAGAAGATCGCGATCGCCACGAACGCGGCACCGAAGCCCGGGATGACGGTTTCCACCGCCGCCTGGGCGTAGCCCGCGCCTTCCGCAATACCGGCCAGGCCGGCGAACACGGGCGCGGCACCGGGCACCGGCGAGTACACGTTGTAGGTGCCCGCGGCCAGGATCAGGAAGGCGGTGGCGGTGCACACCATCATGGTGTCGAAGTAGATCGCGAAGGCCTGCACGTACCCCTGCTTGGCCGGGTGCGAGACCTCCGAGGCGGCCGCCGCGTGCGGGCCGGTACCCTGGCCGGCCTCGTTGGCGTAGATGCCGCGCTTGACGCCCCACTCCACCGCCAGGCCCATCATCGCGCCGAATGCTGCGTGGGCACCGAACGCACTGCTGAAGATGATGTTGAACATCTCCGGCACGCGCTCATAGTTGAGGATCATGATGACGATGGCCATCAGGATGAAGCCGGCGGCCATGAACGGCACCACCACCTCGGCAAAACTGGCGATGCGCTTGACGCCGCCGAAAATCACCACGCCCAGCAGCAACGCGACCACGACGCCGATGCCCAGCTTGAGCGCCTGCACCGATTCCATGCCCATGACCTGGCCGTCCAGCGGCCCGCACAGGGCACCGCCACGGCAGGCGTTGATGATGCTGTCGGCGATGGCGTTGGCCTGCACGCCCGGCATCAGGAAGCCGGCCGCGACGATGGTCGCCATGGCGAACGCCAGCGCGTACCACTTCAGGCCCATCGCTTTTTCGATGTAGTACGCCGGGCCACCGCGGTAGCGGCCTTCGGCATCCTTGGTCTTGTAGATCTGCGCCAGGGTGCACTCCACGTACGACGTGGACGCACCGAGGAAGCCCATCACCCACATCCAGAAGATCGCACCGGGGCCGCCAAAGGCGATCGCGGTGGCGACACCGGCGATGTTGCCGATGCCCATGCGGCCGGCCATGGACATGGCCAGGGCCTGGAACGAGGACACGCCGGCATCGGATTTTTCACCCTGCACGGTCAGGCGGCACATCTCCACGAACCCGCGGATCTGCATGAAACGGGTGCGGGCGCTGAAATACAGGCCCGCGGCAAGACACAGGAAAATCAGAGCCTTGCTCCAGATGATCCCAGTGATGAAATGGACTACTTCTTCCACGCGCTCTCTCCAGTCGGCGGAAACAAAAGGAACGTCCCCGTCGGCTGGGACCCGGTCGATTCTCCACGATCCGGGCCGCACTGCGTAGTGGCAATTTCAATGAATGGGCGGCATTGCCGCCCATTCGGGTCAGGCATGGCCACCGACCGAGGGAGTTTCCGCTTCCTGGCGGGCGAGTTCGCGGGCCACGGCTTCCGGCGAGCGGGTGTACGGGGCCAGCAGCGAGTAGAACGCCGGCACCACGAACAACGACAGGAAGGTGGACACGGTCACGCCGAAGATCACCACCACACCGATCGTGCCGCGGCTGGCCGAGCCGGGGCCTCCGGCCACCACCAGCGGGATCGCACCGACCACGGTGGCGATGGAGGTCATCAGGATCGGGCGCAGGCGCACCATCGCCGATTCGACGATGGCCTGGTGCACGTTGCGGCCTTCATCGCGCAGCTGATTGGCAAATTCCACGATCAGGATGCCGTTCTTGGCCGCCAGGCCCACCAGCATCACGATGCCGATCTGACTGAACAGGTTGATCGTGCCGCCGCTGACATACAGCCCCAGCAACGCGCCGAGCACGCCCAGCGGCACGGTCAGCATGATCACCAGCGGATGGATGAAGCTCTCGAACTGCGCGGCCAACACCAGGAACACCACCAGCAGCGCCATCGCGAAGGTCAGCAGCACGGCACTGCCGGCGTTCTGGTACTCGCGCGATTCGCCCTTCCAGCTGATCTGTGCGTGCTGCGGCAGCTCTTCGCTGGCCACCTGCTGGGCCCAGGCGATCGCCTCGCCCAGCGGGTAGCCCGGGGCCAGGCCGGCGCTGATGGTGATCGAGCGCAGCCGGTTGAAGCGGTTGAGGCTGCCGGCTTCGGCCACTTCGCTGAGCGTGACCAGGTTGGACAGCGGGACCAGTTCGCCGCCGCTGGCACGCACGCGGATCGCCGCCAGATCGGACGGCGACGCGCGGCCTTCGCGCCCGGCCTGGACCAGCACGTCGTACTCCTCGCCGTTGTCGACGAAGGTGGTGACGCGGCGCGAGCCCATCATGGTTTCCAGCGCGCTGCCGATCGCGGTGACCGACACGCCCAGATCGGCCGCGCGCTGGCGGTCGATGTTCACGCGCATCTGCGGGCGGGTTTCCTTGTAGTCCGAGTCCGTGCCGACCAGGCCGGGGTTGTCGGCCATGCGCAGCAGCATGCGGTCGCGCCACTGCGCGATTTCCGCGTACTCCGGGCCACCCAGCACGATCTGGAACGGCTGGCCCTGGCTGCGCACCAGGCCACCACCGACCTGGGTGCGCACGCGCACGCCACGCAGATCATTGAGGTGGGTCTGCAACTCGGCCGCCACATCCGGGGTGGAGACATCGCGTTGGCGCCAGGGCTGCAGGAACACGCTGATGCGGCCGGTATGCATTTCCTCGCTGGAGCCCCAGCCGCCGGGCACACGCGGGTTGGCGCGCACGATCGGCTCATCTTCGCCGACGAAACCGGAGACGATCTTTTCGACCTGCTGGACCTGGCCGACGGTGTAATCGAAGCCGGCCCCTTCCGGGCCATCGATCATGATCTGGAACGAGCCACGGTCTTCGGCCGGGGCCAGTTCGGACGGCAGCACCTTGAGCAGCAGCGCGCTGGCCAGCAGCGACAGGATCATCACCACGATGTAAACCCAGGTGCGGGTCACATGCGCTTCCAGGAAGCGCCCATAGGCGGCCGACAGGCGATCCAGATTGCGGTTGATCACCCCGTGCAGGCCCTTCGGTGCCTGGCCGGTATGCGGCTTGAGCAGCTTGGAGGCCATCATCGGGGTCAGCGTGAGCGACACGAACGCCGACAGCGCCACGGCCGCGGCCAGCGCGACGGCCAGCTCGCGGAACAGGCGACCGGTGTTGCCTTCCAGGAAGCCGACCGGCAGGAACACCGCGACCAGCACCGCGGTGGTCGCGATCACCGCAAACGCCACCTGGGTAGTGCCGCGTTTGGAGGCGACCAGCGGCGGCTCGCCCAGATCGATGCGGCGCTGCACGTTCTCCACCACCACGATGGCGTCATCCACCACCAACCCGATACACAGCACCAGCGCGAGCAGGGTCAGCAGGTTGATCGAGAAACCGAAGGCGTACAGCGCGATGAAGGCGGCGATCAGACAGACCGGCACCGTCACCGCGGGAATCAATGCGGCACGGAAACTGCCGAGGAACAGCCAGATCACCGCCAGCACCAGCAGCATCGCCTCGACCAGCGTGGCGTACACGCGATCTACCGCGGCCTCGATGAAGGTGGTGTTGTCGAAGGCCACGAAGATGCGGGTGCCTTCCGGCAGCGTGCTGCTGATCCGGTCGGCTTCGGCGCGTGCTTCGCGGGCGACGTCCAGCGCGTTGGCGGTGGAGGTCTTGACGATGCCCAGGCCGATGTTCGGTTCGCCGTTGCTGCGGTAGTACGCCCGGCGCTCGGACGAGGCCAGTTCGATCTTGGCCACATCGCCCATGCGCACCACGTACCCGTCGGCGCCCTTGCCCAGCGGAATGCCGGCGAAGTCTTCGGGTTTGACGTAGTTGCGCTCCACGCGCAGGGTGAAATCGCGGTCGGCCGATTCGATGCGGCCGGCCGGCAGCTCCACGTTCTCGTTGCGCAGCGCACTTTCCACATCGCCCACGGTCAGCCCGCGCGCAGCGAGCTGGTCGCGGTCCAGCCAGATCCGCATCGCATAGCGCTGACGGCCACCGATACGCACCTGGGCCACGCCATCCAGGCTGGAGAAGCGGTCGACGATGTAGCGGTCGGCGTAGTCGCTCAGCTCCAGCGTATCCATCGAGGTCGAGCTCATGTTGAGCCAGATGATGGGGTCAGCGTCGCTCTCGACCTTGGCGATTTCCGGTGGTCGCGCCTCTTCGGGCATGCGGTCGGCAACACGGCTGACCGCATCGCGCACGTCGTTGGCGGCCGCTTCGATATCGCGGTTGGAGGTGAACTCGATGCTGACCTGCGAGCGCCCGTTGGAGCTGCGCGCGTTGATGGTATCGATACCTTCGATGCCGGCCAGGGCATCTTCCAGCACCTGGGTGATGCGGCTCTCGATGACCGCCGCCGACGCGCCGGTGTAATCGACCGAGACCGACACGATCGGCGGATCGATCGCAGGCAGTTCGCGCAGGGTCAAGCGCGTGAACGACATGAAGCCCAGCACGACCAGCAGCAGGCTCATCACCACGGCGAAGACCGGCCGCTGGATGGAAATGTCGGAGAGTTTCATCCGGCGGTGTCCGGCTGGGTGGCAGGTGCCGGTGCAGGGGTCGCGGGCGCGGCCTCATCGGCCTGCACTTTCAGGCCCGGGCGCAGCTTGCCGGTGCCGTCCACCACGATGCGGTCGCCCACGGCGAGGCCTTCGCGGATTTCCACCACACCACTGCGGCGCCCACCGGCGATGATGTCGGCGCGTTCCACGGTCTGGTCCTGCTTGACCCGGAACACGTAGGAATCGCGACCGACCTGGACCACCGCGATCTCCGGGATCACCAGTGCCTGGCGCTCGGGACGGAACATGCGCACATCCAGCAGCATGCCCGGGCGCAGCGCGTGGTCGGCATTGATGAAGTCCGCGCGCACGGTAACCGCGCGCGTGCCGGGATCGACACGGGTATCGATGGTGGCGACCTCGCCTTCGAAACTGCGGCCGGGGTAGGCCACGCTGGTGGCAGTGACCTTGTCGCCGTTGCTCAGCGAGGCCAACTCGGCCTCGGGCACCTGGAAGTCCACGTGCATGCGCTCGATGTCGTCCAGCGTGGTGATCGCGGTGCTCGGCGTGACCAGCGAGCCGGCGCTGACCTGACGGATGCCGAGCACGCCGGCGAACGGTGCGCGCACCCGACGGTCGCCGATGTCCGACTGCATTTCGCGCACCCGCGCCTCGGCGGCATCGCGGATGGCGCGCTGCGTATCCAGGGTGGAGCTGGCCACCAGCTGCTGGGCCGCCAGTTCGCGCTGCCGCTTGTACAGCTGATCGGCTTCCTGGAAGGTCGCCTGGGCCTGCAGCAGGGCCGCTTCCTGGGCCTGGCCGCGCAGGGTCACCAGCGGCGTACCGGCGCTGACCTGCTGGCCACTCTCGAAGTGGACCGTCTCGATGATTTCGCTGACCTTGGCGGTGACCGTCACCGACTCGCGCGCCTTGGCCGTGCCCAGCGCCTGCAGGGTGTCGCTCCATGCCGAGGTCTGCACCACCTGGGTGGTGACCGGTACGGCGTCTGCCTGCCGGCGAGCGGCCTCGTCTTTACTGCCACACCCAGCCAATGCGACCAAGGCGATGCCAGCGGCGAAGCGCGCTGCGATGCGTCCCAACATGTAATGCGATCCCGGTTGTTTCTCGACCGCCGAGTGTATAGAGGGCCCGGGTGAAGACATATGTGCCAAGCGTTTACCGGCGTCTTCACATCTGCCGGTGGCGGGCGAAAGCCCTTTCGTGCTGGGGGGCAGCGGACGTGTATCGCCATGTATCGGCGCATGTCGAAATGCGCGCCGCGGTGCTGCCCTGTCGTGGCTGGCGCAGCAGGCGCCGGGCGAGGCGTGCCCCCGCCCGGCAGCCGGCCTCAGTACCGGTAGTTCACTTTCAGCCACGCGGTGCGGCCGGGCTCATTGATCCGTACCGGATCGGCCGGGAAGCCGAAGTCGGCGCTGCCGGCCAGGTTCAGATGCTCGTTGTAGGCGCGGTCGAACAGGTTGTCGACGCCTGCACTGACCAGGAGCGCCTCGTTGACCCGATAGCTGGTGTTCAAGGCCAAGGTGGCGAAGCCGGCGCTGGGGCCGAGATCGCGGGCGACCACGTTGCCCTGCCCGGCCGCCACCCGGCCCTGGCGGGAGACCGCACGTGCCAGCGCGCCCACGGTCCAGCGCTCGCCTTCCCAGGCGGTGCTGAGCCGGGCTTCCAGCGGCGGCATCTGCGGCAGCGCGCGGCCGTCACTGCGGTTTTCGCCCCAGGCATAGGCCAGCGTGCCGCCGAGTTTCCACTGTTGTGCCAGCTGCCACTCCGCGCCCGCCTCGGCGCCGGCGATGCGTGCATCCACGTTGGTTGCCTGGCTGGTACTGCCCATCATGCCGCCGTCGCGGTAGGTGAACAGGATGTAGTCCTGAATACGCCCGGCATACGCCGAAACCCAGGCATTGAGGCGATCGGTGCGGTACTGCAGGCCCAGATCGAGCTGGGTGGTTTTTTCCGGCTGCACGCCGGTAAACGCGTTGACCGCCCCAGCCGGGCCGAGAGTCGGCGAGAACAGTTCCCAGTAGTCGGGCATGCGCTCGCTGTGCCCGACACCGGCGTACCAGGTCAGGGCGGGGGCGATGTCGCGCTCGAGCCGGACGAAGCCGCTGCCCAGGGTCTCGCGCCGGGTCTGCCCGGCGGTGGGATTCGGCATGGCCATCATGCCGGCGGTCGCGCGCTCGTCCTTCACCTCGGCACGGTCGATGCGCAGGCCACCCACCCAGCGCTGCGCTGTGCCCTCGCCCAGGGTGATCTCGGTGAATGCCCCGAGGTTCTCGAAGCGCGCATCGGTGCGCCACGGCTGCTGCCGGTACGTGTTGCGCCCCATCGCATTGCGGCTGCGGTGACGGCTGTCCTGCGCGTCCACGCCAGCCACGATGGCGATGTCCTGCCAGCGCCATTCCGAGGCGATGCGGCCCCCGGTGGTGCGGCGATCGACATTGGAGCCCATCGGCATCGGCATGCTGCTGGCCGGGTTCGGCGTGCGCAGCGTGTAGTTGTCCATCACGTGGTCGGCGTCGTTGTAGTACAGGTTCGCCTGCAGCCTGTCCCATGCGCCGGGCAGGTTGTCCTTCTCGAAGCGCGCAGCGTAGCTGGTGCGCTTGAACGAGGCACCGTCCATGCCGCGTCCGGCATAGCGCGCGATCGCATCGCCGGTGCCGGCCGACAGCTCCAGCACGGTATCGGCATCGGGTGTCCAGCCGACCGCGACATCGCTGTTCCACTTGCGCCACCTGGACGGCACCACGTCGCCGTTGCCGTCCTTGTAGTCGTCCGATTCTGAGCGGTTGCCGTTGACGCGCACGTAGCCCGGCGAGGCGCCGGCGGTGAGATCCAGCACCTGGTCATTGCGGTTTCGCGAGCCGACCAGCGCGCTGGCGTTGATATCCACGCCGGGCTGATCGAACTGCGGGGTATCGCGCTCGAAGCGCACCGTGCCGGCCGAAGCGCCGGCGCCCCAACGCACGCTCTGCGGCCCCTTGATGATGGTCAGCCGATCGAAGGTCTCCGGGGCGATGTAGGACAGCGGGTTGTCCATGCGCGAGGGGCACGCACCGATCAGATTGCCTTCGTTGCTGACGATGTTCAGGCGCGAACCGAACATGCCGCGCAGCACCGGATCGCCGTTGGTGCCGCCGTTGCGGATCGCCGAGAAGCCGGGAACCGTCTTCAGATAGTCAGCGCCATCGCTGGCCGGCACCGGCTGCCGCGGCAGGCGCGGATCGGTGACCCAGTGCAGCGGCGAGGAGGGCGCGGTGGCGGTGACCACCAGCGTATCGAGCGTACGGGCGTCGTCGTTGGCGGCATGCAGCGGTAGCGCGACCAGGGCCAGCGACAGGGAAACAGACAGGCGCGTCAGTGCGCCCGCGCTGCGGGAAGAAACAGTCATGGTGGAACTCCAGAAAAGCACGCAGGCACGCGCCGCCATCACGGCGACACGGGCAGAAAGGGCGGTGGTCTCAGGAGAGCGCGGGGGGGCCGCGCGCGGCGTGGGCCGGCCAGCGCAGGCTGCGTGGCGTGCCCACCGCGCGCAGGACGCGTGGTGCGATGACCGGCAGCGCCGGCAGCAGCAGGATCAGCACCGCCAGCCACGGCATCAGCCGCGAGGCCATCATGCAGTACTCGCAGGCATCGCCGTGCCCGGCATGCTCGCTCATCGGTGGCGACGATGCGGGGGTGTCGTGGGCGCTGGGCAGGGCGTGCATCGGCATGGGCTGCATCGCCATGTCATGGCGCGCCATGTCGTGCTGCTGCATGTCGTGGTGGTGCACGTCGCGCTGCGCGATGTCGTGCGGCATGTCGTGCCCGGCGTGGGCATCGGGCGGCACGGGCATCGCGTGGGTCATGCCGGTCGGCATCAGCGTCACCGGCGCCTCGGCATGCGCCTGTTGCCAGCGGCTGACCAGCGGCGCCAGCGCCATCAGCAACGTCGCCACGAAGGCAAGCTGCAGAAAGACGGCATACGGGCGACGACGGACGTTCACCCCGTCATGGTAGCGCCCGAGCGTTGGCCGGCCGACCCGAAGCCCTGCGACCAACCGTCGCAGCGGCCCTTTCGAAGCGCCCACCGACCCCCTCAACCGCTCTGGAGAAAAGCCCCCTTCTGTTGAAGGGGGCGCGCCAACGGCGCGGGGTAGAGGGGGAATGCGCGGGCAGCCATCACCGTCGCTAGACGGTGATGGTCTGCGTCAGCGATTCCCACGTCGGCGGCAGCGGCCAGTTGGCTTCCTGGTTGCCGTCGATCACCCGGCGCAGGTCGCGGGTATCGATCTGCGGGGCGAGCACGTGCACCAGCTCCAGCGCGTAATCGCGCAGCACGCGGTCACGCGGCAGCACCGCCCAGGCGATGCACTCGTCGATCGGCGTCGGGGCCGGCCAGGACCGAAGGTCTTCATCGCTGGCGTTGACCGCCATTTCCGCCAGCAAGCCCACGCCGAGACCGGTGCGCACATACGTCTTGATCAGGTCCGCATCGAGGGCGGTCAAGGCGATGTCCGGGGTCAGCCCGGCGCTGGCGAAGGCGCGCTGCAGCGAGGAGCTGCCGCGGGTGGAGGATTCGTAGCTGATCAGCGGGTGGCTGGCGAGCGCCTGCAGGTCCGGCGCGGCGCCCGGGCGGTCCAGCGCGTGCCCGCGCGGCACCAGCACCAGCCGACGCCAGCGGTACAGCGGAATGGCCAGGCCGGCAGTGGGTTCACCGCCGGCGGTGCTGATGATGGCGATGTCCGCGTCGCCCTGGCTGAGCAGGTCCAGCGCGTCGCTTTCGGCAGCCTGCTGCAGATGCACGCTGACCTGCGGGTAGGCCTGCTTGATCCGCGCCACCGCCGGCGGCAGCACGAAGCGCGCCTGGGTATGGGTGGTGGTGAGCACCAGCTGGCCCTGGCTTTCACGGCGCTGGTTGGCGGCATACGTGCGGATGTTGTTGGCCTCGCCAAGCACGGCGCGGGCGCGGCCGATCACTTCCACGCCAGCCGGGGTCACCGCTTCCAGGCTGCGGCCCTTGCGCACGAACAGGAGAAAGCCGAGTTCATCCTCCAGCTGCTTGAGCTGCTTGGACAGGCCGGGCTGGGTGGCGTGCACACGGGACGCCGCCAGCGTGATGTTCAGCTCGGCGTCGGCGATGGCGACCAGGTAGCGAAGTTGGGTCAGCGTCATGGGCGGGCGATACGGCGCATGGAGAGGGGGCCATCCGACTGTAGGGCAAATGCCGTCACCAGCTTATAACCAAACGTTGTTTAAGAAGGTAATCAGGTCATTTCGCGCGGTCATATGCCAGCGGTACGGTCTGACCGACCCCGGCCCGGCCGCGCGCGGGCGCCTTGCGCCGCCACCGGCCCGACCCTTTCCCCCTGCCGCACGGCCCCCGGGCGGCAACGACTTCTCCGGAGCATCCCCATGGCCCTGTACGACTCCATCCTGGACACCATCGGCAACACCCCGGTGGTGCGCCTGCACCGTCTCGCCCCCGAGCACGTCACCCTGTATGCCAAGGTCGAGTCGTTCAACCCCGGCGGCTCGGTCAAGGACCGACTGGCGCTGGCGATCATTCTCGACGCCGAGGCCAAGGGCCTGCTCAAGCCCGGCGATACCATCGTGGAAGCGACCTCGGGCAACACCGGCGTGGCGCTGGCGATGGTGGCCGCCGCGCGCGGCTACAAGTTCGTGGCCACGATGGTGGAGACCTTCTCGATCGAGCGCCGCAAGCTCATGCGCGCCTATGGCGCCAAGGTGATCCTGACCCCGGCCGCCGAGCGCGGCTCGGGCATGGTGCGCCGGGCGAAGGAACTGGCCGAGGAACATGGCTGGTTCCTGGCCAGCCAGTTCGCGAACCCGGCCAATCCTGCGTATCACCGCAACACCACCGCACCGGAAATCCTGCGCGACTTCGCCGGCAAGCGGCTGGACTACTTCGTCACGGGCTGGGGCACCGGCGGAACCCTGACCGGCG
Organism: Stenotrophomonas sp. TWI819; assembly: GCF_039673075.1. Lineage (NCBI taxonomy): Bacteria > Pseudomonadati > Pseudomonadota > Gammaproteobacteria > Lysobacterales > Lysobacteraceae > Stenotrophomonas > Stenotrophomonas sp. TWI819. The sequence goes on from NZ_JBDJKY010000016.1 coordinate 39,759, forward strand.
TCGGCGAGGTGCTCAAGGTGGCCCGCCCGGAGACGCGCATCGTTGCCACCGAGCCGGAAGGCGCCGCCCTGCTCAAAGGCGATGAGTGGAAGCCGCACAAGATCCAGGGCTGGACCCCGGACTTCGTGCCGGAGGTGCTCAACCGCGGTGTCTACGATGAACTGCTGACCATCGACGACGCCCGCGCGATCGAGACCTCGCGCCGGCTGGCGGCCGAGGAAGGCATCTTCGTCGGCATCTCGGCCGGTGCCACGGTCGCCAGCGCGCTGGACATCGCCGCCAAGGCCGCACCCGGCGCGGTGATCCTGGCGATGCTGCCCGACACCGGCGAGCGCTACTTCTCCACCCCGCTGTTTGCCGATATCAACGAAGGCTCCGACGACGACTGGCTGGCCGGTCTGCCCTGATCTGCCCGTTGGTCCGTAGGAACGAAGCGCCCGCCCACATCGGCGGGCGTTTTGCATGGGGCGCTTCATCTGCGGTGAAGCGATCCGGCGGCATCGTGTGAAGGTCAGCCAGCGCTCGGGCGGGTCGCACTGCCTGAGACGACGATGACGCAGCCTAGATGTCCTGCCGGGTAACGTGCAGGTCAGGCACGTCATTCCGTTGTATGGACCCGGTAACAGTCAGTAAGGAGCGGTACGCATGAAGATCGAAGTGTGGCAGGGCGACATCACGACCCTGGCGGTGGATGCGATCGTCAATGCGGCCAACGAATCCCTGCTCGGCGGTGGTGGCGTGGACGGCGCGATCCATCGTGCGGCCGGCCCTCAGCTGCTGGAGGCCTGTCGCGCCCTGCCGGAGATCCGCCCGGGCATGCGCTGCCCGACCGGCGAAGTGCGCGAGACGCCAGCGTTCGAGCTGCCGGCGAAGCATGTGTTCCACACCGTCGGCCCGGTCTGGCAGGACGGTCTGCGCGACGAGCCGGCGCTGCTGGCCAACTGCTACTGGAAATCGCTGCAACTGGCCGAAAAACTGGATCTGGAATCGATCGCCTTCCCGGCGATCAGCTGCGGCGTGTTCGGCTATCCGCTGCACCAGGCCGCGCACATCGCCGCCACCGAGACCCTGACGTGGCAGCGCTCGCATCGCCAGCCGCGCCGGATCATCCTGGTGGCGTACAACGCGGCGACGTACAAGGCCTACCAGTCGGCGCTGGCCGCGCTGGGGCAGCCGGTCGAGCCGTCAACCTCGGCGATCTTCGCACCGCTGCCGTTGGGGTTGCCGCCGGCGGCAGCGCACTGACGCGTCAACCGACGCCGTAGACCCACTGCGCGAAAGACGGCTGCAATGATCGGCCGGCCGCGGTTTCCATCGCACGCTGGAAATCGGCGGTCACCACCGACCGCCCATCATTGGCCTGCGTGTACGCACGGATGCCGCGCCAGAACGCGGCCTCGCCCATTTCGCCGCGCAGCAGGTGCAGTACGTACGCGCCCTTCTGGTACACCACCGCGCGGTCATCGCCGGTCGGCGCGCTCCAGTCCGCGTACACCAGCGCATGATCCGCGCCCTTGGCACGCAGCGCGTCCAGCCGCGTGCGCCAGATGGTGACCTGCGCCTGGTAGGCCGCCTCTCCCTGCGCCTGCTGGAGGTAGGCGGCGGTCATGAAGTTGGCCATGCCTTCGTTGAGCCAGAAATGTTCCCAGCCGGCGCAGGTCACCCGGTTGCCCCACCACTGATGCGCGGCCTCGTGCGCCATCAACGCGGTTTGGGCGGGGTCTTCCAGCAGTTGCTGGCCGTAGCGCTCGGACATCAGCGACAGCCCGGCCATTTCCTGCCCGATCGTGTGGGCCACCAGCGCCTGCTGATAGTCGCCGCGATACGGCAGTCCCGCGCGTTCGGCGAAGAAATCCAACATCTCGCCCGTAGCGGTGAACACGCGCTGCAGCTGCCCGGGCGAGCGCTCCCTGGACAGGAACCGCAAGCCGGTCGCGCCATGTTGCTGTGTGGCTTCGTGATAACGGCCTGCGGTGAAGCCGTAGACATACCCCGGCATCGGCGTCTCCAGCTGCCAGCGATGTTCGATGCGCCCATCGGGAAGCGTGCGCAGCGGCAGCGCGCGACCGGTCCCGGCGGCCAACAGGCCCGCCGGCAGGGTCACGGACAGGGCCAGCGTGGCGCGCTCGTCGGGGGCATCCACCGAGGGCATCCACTGACTGGTCGAAAAGATCGTGTAGACCTCGTCGCGCTCGGGCGCGAATTCCAGGCCATACGGCGGTTCGCCGTGATAGCGGATCGTCACGCTGGCGGTATCGCCCCGCGCAAGTGGTTCGGCCAGCGTGATCTGCACCTTCGCCTCGTCCTGCGCGAAGGCCAGCGCGCGATCACCCTGCATCACCGCCGTCACGGTGAGCGCGCCGCTGTCCAGGGTCACTGCGCGCAGCGCCTGCTCAGCGTTGAAACGCAGCGTCAGCTGGCCGGTGACGCGCTTGTGGGCGATGTCGGGCACCAGTGCGACATCGTAATGCAGCACATCGAAGCCACGCGGCGTTGATGCGTGCGCCGCTGCGCTTGCCAGCAGCCATGGCACCACACACAGCGAGACACCGAGACGAACGACCATGAGATCCATCCACACGAAGGTGGATCGCATCGTGCCAGAGCACGCGCACGTTTGCGCACCGCCCTATCGCGCAAACAAAAACGCCGGCACAAGGCCGGCGTTTTCGTTGACGGTGGTCAGGCGTGAATCAGCCGTTCCACTTGCCCAGGGCGGCCTGGCCGTTTTCCTTGGCGCGATCAAACACGGTCTGCTGTGCCTTGGCGACGTTGGCCTTGGTGTCCTTGGCCCACAGCTTCAGCGCGGCCTGCTGCATGGCACGGCCGTAGGAGAAGCTCAGCGGCCACGGCAGGTTGCCCATCTGGTTCATGGCGTTCAGATGCGCGGTGGACTGCTCATCGCTCTGGCCACCGGACAGGAACACCACGCCCGGCAGGATCGCCGGCACGGTGCTCTTGAGGCACATCACGGTCGACTCGGCCACTTCCTCGACGTCGGCCTGCTCTTCGCAGCCCTTGCCGGAGATGACCATCGAGGCCTTCAGGATGGTGCCTTCCAGCAGCACGTTCTGCTGGTACAGCGCGTCGAACAGCGAACGCAGGGTGGCTTCGGTGACTTCGTAGCAGGTCTCGATGTCGTGGTCGCCGTCCATGATCACTTCCGGCTCGACCATCGGCACCAGGCCGCATTCCTGGCACAGCGCCGCATAACGGGCCAGCGCGTGGGCGTTGGACTCGATGCAGGTGCCCGACGGGATGCTTTCACCGATGTTGATGACCGCACGCCACTTGGCGAAGCGCGCACCCAGCTTGTAGTACTCCTGCAGGCGCTCGCGCAGGCCATCCAGGCCTTCGGTGACCAGCTCGCCCGGGCAGCCGGCCAGGGCATGGGCGCCCTTGTCGACCTTGATGCCCGGAATGATGCCCTGGGCGGCCATGTACTTGGCGAACGGGACGCCGTCCTTGGTGGACTGACGGATGGTCTCGTCGTACAGGATCGCGCCGGAGATGTGCTCGTTCAGCTTGGGCGTGGTGAGCAGCAGTTCGCGGTAGGCGCGACGGTTCTCCTCGGTGTTCTCCAGGCCGACGCTGGCGAAGCGCTTGCCGATGGTGCCGGTGGATTCGTCGATCGCGATGATGCCCTTGCCCGGGGCGACCATGGCCTGTGCGGTTTCAGCCAGCTGTTCGATGCTCATGTACTTCCTGTGGCGGGTGCGGGAAAACGCCAATTATAGACCCCGCCTCCCGTGAACTGGCCGTCCACGAAATCTGGAAACGATTCCATCTGAAACGACGAACCCGCGCGGCCGTGAAGCCACGCGGGTCCGGGTGTTGCGCGGCGGGTCGGTTAGAGCTCGCCGAGACCGCTCGCACGGCCGTCTTCGCCGACTTCCAGCAGGCGCAGCGTGTTGGTGGCGCCATGGGTTTCCATGTGCTCACCGCTGGTGAAGACGACGCGGTCACCGCTCTGCAGCTGGTTCGCTTCGAACAGCAGGCGGATGCTGCCGCGCGCGGCTTCGCGCGGGGTCAGGCCGCGGCTGTCGAAATTGATCGGGAACACATCGCGCATCAGCGCCATCTGGCGGCGGGCGCCGTCATGGCGGGTCACCGCGAACACCGGTGCCGAGGCACGGAAGCGCGACAGGTAACGCGCGGTGCCACCGGATTCGGTCATCGCCACGATCGCGCGCACGCCCACGTGCTGGGACAGGAACATGGTGGCCATGGCGATCGCCTGGTCGGCCCGTTCCAGGTTGCGCGGCGAGGCGCCGAAATCGGTCTCGGTCTGGAACTGGCGTTCGGCACCCAGGCAGATGCGGGCCATCGCTTCGACCGCCTTGACCGGGTACATGCCGGCGGCGGTTTCAGCCGAGAGCATCACCGCATCGGTGCCATCGATGACCGAGTTGGCCACGTCCAGCACTTCGGCACGGGTCGGGATCGGGCTTTCGACCATCGACTGCAGCATCTGGGTCGCGGTGATCACCACCTTGTTCTGCGCCAGCGAGGCCTTGATGATCTTCTTCTGCAGGCCCGGCAGTTCGGCATCGCCGATTTCCACGCCCAGATCACCACGCGCGACCATGACCACATCGCTGGCGTCGACGATCTCTTCGAGGTTCTCGATCGCTTCGGTGCGCTCGATCTTGGAGACCAGCGCGGCGTAGCAGCCGTGCGACTCGGCGATCTCGCGCGCGTCGTTCATGTCCTGCGCGTTGCGGCAGAAGGAAACGGCGATGAAATCCACGCCGATCTTGGCCACGATGCCGATCAGTTCTTTGTCGCGCTCGGTCAGCGCGCCCAGCGACAGGCCACCGCCCTGCTTGTTCAAGCCCTTGCGGTCGGACAGCACGCCATCGTTGAGCACCGTGTTGATGATGCGCTCGCCCTGCACTTCGATCACCTGCAGCTGCATCAGGCCATCGTCGAGCAGCAGCACGTCACCGGCGACCACGTCCTGCGGCAGGCCGAGGTAGCTCACGCCGACCTGGGTGGTGTCGCCCGGCGGCGGGGTGGCCGAGGCAACCAGGTCGAAGCGGTCGCCCGCCTTGAGCTTGATCTTGCCTTCGGCGAAACGCTCGATACGGATCTTCGGGCCCGGCAGATCGGCCAGGATGCCCACTTCCACGCCCACGCGGGCGGCCGCGGCACGCACATCGGCGGCGCGCTTGGCCTGGCCGGACGGGTCACCGTGGCTGAAGTTGAGGCGAACCACGTTCACGCCGGCGCGGAAGAGATCCTCCAGCACGCCCGGCGGGTCGGTCGCCGGTCCGAGGGTGGCAAGGATCTTGGTGCGACGCTGACGCTCAATCATGGTTAATGGGCTCCCGTTAAAGGAGTGAAATTAGCACACCCATCACGTCCCATGAATACGATTACACCGCTGGCACGCTTGGGTTTCGCTATTGTCCTGCAGACAGCCCGAGACGACCGGGCGGACAGTCGTTTGACCGCCCGGCGGCCAGCGCCAATCGCGGCGGGGCTTTGCGCAGGACATGCGGCGGCGTACGGATCGCCGCCGCGGCCCTCAATCGATCAGGCTGAGCAGGTCGTCCGGTGCCTGCGCGAGATGCGCCGCCCCGGCCGCCGTGAGCTCTTCGGCACCGCCGAACCCCCACAACACGCCGATATTGCGCAGACCATGATGGCGGGCGCCTTCGATATCCATGCGCCGGTCGCCGATCATCCAGCACTCCGCAGGGGTCAGCGACAGCCGCTGCAGGGCCTCGGCGACCAGCTGCGGCTTCTCGCTGCGGCTGCCATCCGGGGTGGCCCCGATCACATCCTCGAAGCAGTCGCCGAACGGCAGGTGCTCGACGATGCGACGCGCGTGCGGCTCGTTCTTGGCGGTGACGATCGCCAGCCGATGGCCGCGTTCCTTCAAGGCCTGCACGACCTGGCCGATCCGCGGGTAGACCTCGTGCTCGCGCCAGCCGACCACGTCGAAGCGCTCGCGGTAATACGTCACCGCCTGTTCGACCTGGGCCGGATCGTTGAACAACGGCGCGAAGCTGGTGCGCAGCGACGGCCCGATCCAGCGCCGCAGGTCTGCCTGTGGCGGAACCGGCAGGCCCATCTGGGTGAGCGCATGCGCCACGCACCCGGTGATCCCGACGGCCGAATCGATCAGCGTGCCGTCGAGATCGAAGAACAGCACATCGCGGCTCACGAGCCGCGGGCCTCCAGCGCGGCGACGGCCGGCAGGGTCTTGCCTTCCAGGAACTCCAGGAAGGCACCGCCACCGGTGGAGATGTAGCTCACCTCGCCCGCGATGTCGTACTTGTCGACCGCGGCCAGGGTGTCGCCGCCGCCGGCGATCGAGAACGCCGGCGAGGCCGCGATGGCACGGGCCAGCGCCTCGGTGCCATGGCTGAAGGCCTCGAACTCGAACACGCCGACCGGGCCGTTCCAGACCACGGTGCCGGCCTTGGCGATCAGGCCAGCGTAGTGCTGGGCGGTATCCGGGCCGATATCCAGGATCAGGTCATCCTCGGCCACGTCGGCGACGGCCTTCACCGTGGCGTCGGCGTCCGGCAGGAACTGCTTGGCCACGACCACGTCGGTCGGCAGCGGGATGTCGGCGCCACGCGCCTTGGCATCGGCCACGATCTTCTTCGCGGTGTCCAGCAGGTCCGGCTCATACAGCGACTTGCCGACCGAGTAACCGGCGGCCGCGATGAAGGTGTTGGCGATGCCACCGCCGACGATCAGCTGGTCGACCTTGCCGACCAGGCTGGAGAGCAGTTCGAGCTTGGTGCTGACCTTGCTGCCGGCCACGATCGCCAGCAACGGCGGGGCCGGGGCGAGCAGCGCCTTGGCCAGCGCGTCCAGTTCGGCCATCAGCAGCGGACCGCCAGCGGCGACCGGAGCGAAGCGGATCACGCCGTGGGTGGAGGCCTGCGCGCGGTGCGCGGTGCCGAAGGCATCCATGACGAACACATCGCACAGCGCGGCGTACTTCTTCGCCAGCGCTTCATCGTCCTTGCCTTCGCCGACATTCATGCGGCAGTTTTCCAGCAGCACGATGGAACCCGGTGCGACGTCCACGCCATCGACCCAATCACGCACCAGCGGCACCTCGACACCCAGCAGCTGCGACAGGCGCAGCGCCACCGGGGCCAGCGATTCGGCTTCACTCCACACGCCTTCCTTCGGACGCCCCAGGTGCGAGGTCACCATCACGGCGGCGCCCTTCTCCAGCGCCAGCTTCAGCGTCGGCAGCGACGCGGTGATGCGCTGCTCGGAGGTGATCTGGCCGTTGTCGATCGGCACATTCAGATCCTGGCGGATCAGCACGCGCTTGCCGGAGAGATCGAGGTCGGTCATGCGAACGATGGACATAAGCAACTCTTTGGCTCTGAAGAAGGAAGGGCGCCGTGCGGCGCAGACGATCATTGTCCCGGCTGCGCGGGTGCATCGCAAATTTAACGGGGACGGTGGTAGTTAAGCGAATGCTACTTAACAGGGACGGAGGTAGTTAAGCGCGCTTAACTACCCCCGTCCCCGTTAAAACGCGGCTGACGCAGCAGGCTCACCGCGAAGCCACCGACGATCAGCACGCCGATCACCAGCAGCGCCCACAGCAGCCACTGTTTCCAGTCGCGCTGCGGGGCCACTGCGGCATCGCCAGCGAGTACTTCCGGTGCGCCCTGCACGCTTGCCTGCGCCGGTTGCCACTGCGCACCATGCTGCTCGCGCAGCTGCGCGATCACCGTGGCCACCGGCGCATCCTGGCGCTCGGCGCGCACGCTGCCAGCGGCGACCGCAAACGGGGGCTCGCCCTGGCTGAGGAACACCAGCGCTTCGGGCTGGTAGCCGAGCTTGAGCGTCGGTGCCGGCATCGACTGCGGCTGGCCGGCCACCAGCTTCCAGTAGCGGTCACGCGTGCTGCGCGTGAGCGGCTGGGTCTGCGATTGGCGTCGGTCGGCGGCGTCCTGCAGCTGATAGGCCACCCACGGGCCGGCGCGCACCTGCCACGGTTGGTCGGCATCGTCGCGGCTCAACAGCGTCCACTGCACCACGCTGTTGTCGGCGGTGGCGATATCGGCCTGCGCGATCGGGAAGCGCCCGTCCAGCTGGTACTCGAATTCGCCGGGTTTGCCGGCGGTACCGGTCAGCGACTGCCAGCGCCACGCGATCGCCTGCGCGGCCGGCGCCAGCTCGGCCTGCACCGTGGACAGCGCCGGCAAGGCATCGGCGCCGATCGGCAGGATGCGGAAGTACTTGGCCTGGCGCGCGATCTCGATGCGGCGCTGCTGCAGGCGGCGACCTTCGTGCTGCAGGTCCACCAGCGGCACGTCGTCGGCGATTCGCAGCCAATCGCGCAGATCGTTGCTCATCTCCACGCGAACGCGCGCCTGTAGTGGCGACTGTGTCTGCCAATCCAGGCGCAGCGCCTGCACGCCGGTCTTCAGCGCGCTGGTATCGATCAACCAGCCGGCCGGTTGCCCGGCCGCGCCACCGCGTCCCAGCCGCGCTTCCACCCGGCGCACGCTGCCGTCGGTATTGCGCTCGGTCAGCAGCTGCAGATCATCACCGGAGGTGCCGGCCATCGGCGGCAATGGGAACCAGGACAGCGTCTGCCATTGCGGCGCCTGCGCCAGTGGCTGGTCGGCAGCCAGCAGCGCCGAGGGCAGTGCCTGGCCTTGTGCGTTGAACACCTGCACGTCGGCCAGGCGTGGCGACACCGCGGTACGGTAGACGCCATCGTCGAGCGTCAGCCGGTAGGCACCGGCCTGCGGCTGCGCGAGCTGCAGCGGCCACTGCTGGCGATAGGCCTGGCGGTCATCGGCGACCTGGGTCTGGGTCTGGGTCTGGGTCTGGGTCTGGGTCTGGGTCTGGGTCTGGGCCTGCGCCAGCGCCGGAAGCGCCAGCGCGGTGAGGAGGATCAGCGGGCGAAAGGTCATCAAGACTGTGGCTCCACGGCGGGGTCCGGCGCGCGCGGCGGCGCCGGTGCCAGATAGCCCACAACCGTGCACAGCAGGCCGTAGGCGATGAAGGAAGAAATGCCGAGCAGGTTGCCCAGATGCTGGCGGTCGATCAGCACCAGCTTGGCCAGCACCACGCCCATCAGCACCGCGCCGACCAGCCACAGCACGCGTTGCCCGCGGCGCGAGCCCCACACCCAGCTGATCACGCCGAGCACGCTCCACACCACGGTCAGGCTGGTCTGGGCGAGGGTCGAAGACCACAAGCGCTCGTTCCACGGCACCCCGCCCCAGTGATGCACGGCGTGCAGGGTGATGCTGGTCAGGGCGACAAAGCCGGCAATCGCCAGCAGCGGTATGCGCATCGCACGCAGGCCATCCGGCGCCTGCGCGGACCACAGCCAGCGCGCGGCGAGCACCAGAACGGCGAGCTGCGCCAGTTCCACCGGGTTGAGCAGCGGCAGCCACGGCAGTGGTGCAGCGCCGGCCGGGACCAGCAACAGGCCCGCCCAGCTCACGCCAAGCACCGCGAACAACGTGCCCTGCAGCGGCGTGCACATCGGATCGAAACGTCCGCCGAGCGGCACCGTCAGCCAGCGCCAGCGCAACAACGCCACTGCGGTGACGAGCAGCCACGGCAGCAGCATCAGGGCCAGACCCCACCCCTGTGCGAGCGCGAAACGGTCGGCCAGCCACAGGCAGGCCAGCGACACCACGGACGGCCACAGCAACCACCACAGGAACTGCGCCGCCAGCGACGTGCGGTCCTCGCCAGCGCGCAGACACCACAGGCTGCGCACGCCCAGCAGCGCGAACACCGCCCAGGCCAGCGCGCCATAACCGGCGAACGGCTGGTCATGCACGTCCGCCTGCCACAGCGCCAACGGGAACGCGGCCAGCACCATTGCCAGCGTGGTGAGCACCAATGCGCGTGCCGGCCAACGCCGATGCATCTCGGCGGCCAGCCACCCGGTGACGGCCGCGGCGATCAACAGCGCATCAGGTTCGCTGCGGTGCGCGACGAACCGCAGGATCTCGTGGGTGACACTGCCCAGCCACCACAGCAGGCCCCACAGGTAGTAGACGATGGCCGGTGCATCGCGCTGCGCACGGCGATAGCTGAAGGCCGCGGCAAAACCGGCCAGCGCCAGCAGCAGGCCACTCATGAAGGTCGGGTTGGCGATGGCCGTGGCGTCCAGATGCCAGTAGTCCGCGCCGACCACGAAGCCGAACGCGGCCCCCAGGGTCAGCAACGCACCGGTGATCTGCGGCAGCCATCGCTGCTGGCGCAGCCCCAGCCAGGCCAAGGCGGCCCCTTCCAGCGCGAACACGCTGGCGGTGGCCCGTGCAGACAGCGCCAGCGGCACCGCCAGCGTCGCAAAGCCCACCGCGAGTACCGCATGCGACTGCCCCAGCGCGGCATAGCGCTCGCGCTTGATCAGCGCCCACGCCAACCCCGCATACAACGCGGCCAGTGCCAGCGAGCACAACGCCAGCAGCAGGCGATCGTCATGCAGCAGGCCGGCCTGCAACGAGAACGCAATCAGCGGCGTGCCGAACACCAGGCTGCCATCGATCAGGTCGCGCTTCTCCGCGCTCTGCCGACGCGCATAGAGGATCGGAATCAGCAGGTAGAAGGCGAAGAACAGCAGCAGGAACGGCTCGGTGCTGGCGAACTTGTCCGCGCTGTACTGGAGCACGCCCCAGGCCGTACCAATGCCGAAGGTGAAGGCAAAGCCGAGCAGGTTCAGCGCGCGCCACGGTCGCCACCAGGCAATCGCCAGGATCGCCGCATTGAGCACCGCGTAATACGAGAACAGCGCGACATGGTTGCCGCTGCCGGTGGACAGCCAGATCGGCGCCATGAAGCCGGCCAGGATGCCGAGCACGGCCAGCGTGCGCGAATTCTGCACCACCGCCAGCACACCCATGCCAGCGACCAGCAGCACACTGAGCGCGAACGCCGGTGCGGCGGGAATCAGGTCGTAGCGTTTGAACGCGGCGAAAATGGTCAGCAGCAGGATGCCGATTGCCCCGCCCTGCAGCGCCAGCGCGAACAGGCGCCGGGTATCGCGCTGCACCCAGCCGAACACCAGCCCGGCCAGCGCCGCCAGCGCGATGGCTGCCAGGCGCAGCTCGATCGGGGCGTTCAACCAGCCTTGGTCGCTGGCGTACTTGAGCAGGGCGGCCACACCGGCCAGCAGCACCAGCATGCCGATCTTGACCGGCACGTTGCCCTCGGTGAACCACTGCTTGAGGGTGCCGAGGATGCGCTCGCCGATGCCGGGGCCTGGTGGTTCGACCGGTGCCACCGGCGGCGCGGGCCGGGGCGGCAGCGGGGGCGGCAGCGGGGGCGGCAGGGTGGCTGCCGCTGCGGGGGCATCGACGGCGTCCGGGGTCTGGACGCGCGTCTCGACCGCTGGACGCATGGCGAAGTCCAGCGGCTCGGCCACGGTGTCCACGGATGCAATCTCCGCCCACCGCAGCGGCCTTTCCGGTTCGGTCGGCGCCGGCGCGGCGTCCCAGGCAGACCCGGCCGCGCGATGTTCCAGCGCGGCCACGCGACGGCGCAGGCCCGCAATCATCACCAACGCCACGATCAGCAGCAGCGGGATCGCCAGCAGTACCAGCACCAGCAGGACAATCAGAGCTTCCATTCCAGGCCATCCTCAAGAGGGCCGCCACGGCTGCACCCGACAGGCACAGTGCCGGCGGCACGCGGGCCATGCTAATGGATCGGCGGCGGTGGCGGGATCAACGCCCTGACTGCCCCCCTGAAACGACAGACCCCGGCACGGGGCCGGGGTCTGTGGAATGACGCAGGCGCAGCGCTGGCTTACGCAGCGACGACCTTGACCATTTCCAGGCACTTGTTGGAGTAGCCCCATTCGTTGTCGTACCACGACACCAGCTTGACGAAGGTGCCATCCAGCGCGATGCCGGCATCGGCGTCGAACACCGAGGTGTGGGTTTCACCGCGGAAGTCGGTCGCCACGACCTTGTCTTCGGTGTAGCCCAGGATGCCCTTCAGCGCGCCTTCGCTCTGTGCCTTCACTTCGGCGCAGATCTCGGCGTAGGTGGCTTCCTTCTCCAGCTCGACGGTCAGATCGACCACCGACACGTCCGAGGTCGGCACGCGGAAGCTCATGCCGGTCAGCTTCTTGTTCAACTCCGGAATCACCACGCCGACGGCCTTGGCCGCACCGGTGGAGGACGGAATGATGTTTTCCAGGATGCCACGGCCACCGCGCCAGTCCTTGTTGGACGGGCCATCAACAGTCTTCTGGGTGGCGGTCGCGGCGTGCACGGTGGTCATCAGGCCACGCTTGATGCCCCACTTGTCGTTGATGACCTTGGCCAGCGGGGCCAGGCAGTTGGTGGTGCACGATGCGTTGGAGACGATCGCCTGGCCGGCGTAGGTCTTGTCGTTCACGCCGAACACGAACATCGGGGTGTCGTCCTTCGACGGTGCCGACAGGATCACCTTCTTGGCGCCCGCATCGATGTGCTTCTGCGCGGTTTCCTTGGTCAGGAACAGGCCGGTGGATTCGATGACGACGTCCACGCCGACGTCGTCCCACTTCAGGTTGGCCGGATCGCGTTCCTGGGTCAGGCGGATCTTCTTGCCGTTGACCAGCAGGTCGTTGCCGGAAACTTCCACGTCGGCCTTGAAGCGGCCATGCACGGAGTCGTACTTCAGCATGTACGCCAGGTAGTCCGGCTCCAGCAGATCGTTGATGGCGACGATTTCGATGTCATTGCCGAAGTTCAGCACGGCCGAGCGCAGCACGTTGCGCCCGATGCGACCGAAACCGTTGATGCCAACCTTGATTGCCATGTTCACAAGCTCCTGCAGCCGCGACGGTGCGGCGCCGATGGAAAGGGGCGTTCATTCTAGCAGGGCCGGAACCGGCCCGGCCCGAGGCAGACGAATGGGAACCGGTTACAACGGTAAATACCCGGATTGATCCGGATCAAGGCGCGCAGGCGCATGGACGGGAAAACTGGCGCCATTCCAACCCGCCACGAGACCGTCTCATGCGCAAGACCTCCCCCCTCCTGCTCTCCAGCCTGGCCGCCGCCCTGGCGCTGGCCGCCGCCCCCGCCATGGCCCAGTCCAAGGGTGACTGGACGATCGGTGCCGGCGTGCACCAGGTTGCCCCGAAGTCCAACAACGGCTCGCTGGCCGGCGGCACGCTGAAGGTCGATGTCGACAACGACATCAAGCCGACCATCACCGGTGAGTACTTCATTGCCGACAACCTGGGCATCGAGCTCCTGGCCGCGCTGCCGTTCAAGCACGACATCAACATCGCCGGGCTGGGCAACGTGGGCAGCACCAAGCACCTGCCGCCGGTGGTGTCGCTGCAGTATCACTTCAACAGCAAGGGCAAGGTGTCCCCGTTCCTGGGGGCCGGCATCAACTACACCACGTTCTTCAGCGAGAAGACCGGCGGCGCGTTGGCGGGCAGCAAGCTGAAGATGGAAGACTCCTGGGGTCTGGCCGCCCATGCCGGCCTGGATTTCGCGATCAACGACAAGGGCTCGCTGCGCGTTGATGTGCGCTGGATGGACATCGACAGCAAGGTCAAGCTCGATGGCGAAAAGATCGGCACCGTCAACATCGATCCGCTCGCTTACGGCGTGTCGTACGTGTTCAAGTTCTGATCGGCGGATCAGAACCCAACAAGGCAACACCCTCGCAGCAAGACAATTTCCCCGGCTTCGGCCGGGGTTTTTTTCGTTCTTCTTCCAGCTGCGGGGCGTGACGCTCGCGGTTACCCTGCAGAGAGCAGATGCCGCCCCGCCGCCTGCGCATGCAGCGTGGTCGTATCGAACACCGGCACCGTTGCATCCTGCGCGCCGACCAGCAGCATGATCTCCGTGCAGCCCAGGATGATGCCCTGTGCACCGCGGTCCACCAGTCGCTGCATCACCGCCCGGTAGGTCTCGCGCGATGCCGGCAGCACCTGCCCCTGCACCAGCTCGTCATAGATGATCCGATGCACCGCCGCGCGGTCATCGGCCTCGGGAACCAGCACCTCCAGGCCGTGCGCCTGTGTGAGCCGCCCCCTGTAGAAATCCTGCTCCATGGTGAACGCGGTGCCCAGCAACCCCACCCGTTGCAGCCCGGCGGCCTTGATCGCCTCGGCCGTAGGATCGGCGATGTGCAGCAGCGGAATGGCGATCGCCGCCTGCACCGCCTCGGCCATGCGGTGCATCGTGTTGGTGCAGATCACGATGGCCGTCGCCCCCGCGCCCTGCAGGCGCTGGGCCGCATCGATCATCCGCCGGGTGGCGGCGTCCCAGTTGCCGGCATGCTGCAGTGCCTCGATCTCGGCGAAATCGAACGACCACAGCAGGATCCGGCCCGAGTGCAGGCCGCCCAAGGTGTCGCGCACCTGCGCGTTGATCAGGCGGTAATAGTGGGCCGAGCTTTCCCAGCTCATGCCGCCGATCAGGCCAACGATGTGGGCCATGGGGACCTCCGGATTCTGCCCGATGCGGGCACCCGGCGAGCCTAGCCCACGCCGACGGACGCTGCAGCCGGCCAGATCCCGGCAAGCCCGCGCGCGGTCAGCCCGCTAGAATGCCGCGGATGAAAATGCCTTCTCTGCTCCCGGCCACCGTGCTCGCGCTGGCCCTCACCCTTGTTTCCACCGATGCCCTGGCCTGGGGCGCGCAAGGCCATCGGCTGGTGGCGCGGATCGCCGAAACCCGGCTGACCCCGCAGACCCAGGCCGAAGTCGACCGCCTGCTCGCTGCCGAACCGGATCCGACGCTGCACGCCATCGCGCCCTGGGCCGATGAGCTGCGCGCCAAGGATCCGGACCTGGGCAAGCGCTCGGCTGGCTGGCACTACGTCAACATTGGCGAAGACAAGTGCCACTACAACGTGCGCAAGCACTGCAAAAACGGCAACTGCGTGGTCGAGGCACTGAAGGCGCAGACCAAGATCCTGCGCGACCGCAGCAAGCCCGATGCAGAGCGCGCGCAGGCGCTGAAGTTCGTCGTGCATTTCGCCGGGGACATCCACCAGCCGATGCATGCCGGCTACGGCCAGGACAAGGGCGGCAACGATTTCCAGGTGCAGTTCAACAACCGCGGTACCAACCTGCACTCGCTGTGGGACAGCGGCATGCTGAACGAGCAGCAGCTGGATGACGACCAGTACCTCAAGCGTCTGCTCGCCCTGCCCGAGCCCAAGCTGGCCAAGCGTTCCAACATCGATGTCGATGCCGTCCAATGGGCCGAAGCCAGCTGCCGCATCGCCATTGCACCTGGCGTTTACCCGGACAAGCGTACGCTGGGCCCCAGCTATTCGGCGACCTACCGCCCGGTTGCCGAGAGCGAGTTGCGCGTGGCCGGTGAACGCTTGGCCGTGCTGCTCAACGACACTCTGGGCAAACGCTGAGGTCAGCACCATGTCACTGCACGTCGCCAGTTTCTTCCACCCGGACAGCCACACCTTCAGCTACGTGGTGCACGACCCGGCGACGTTGCAGGCGGCGGTGATCGACCCCGTGCTGGATTACGACCCGGACACCGATGCACTCGGTGCCGGGCCGCTGCAGCCGCTGCTTGCCCATGTGCGCGAGCACGCTCTGCAGGTGCGCTGGCTGCTGGATACCCACGCGCATGCCGACCATGTCAGCGCCGGGCGCTGGCTCAAGACGCAGTGGCCCGCAGCGACCTTGGCCATGGGCCAGGGCATCGTGCAGGTGCAGCGTACCTTCGCGCCGCGCTACGCGCTGGATGTACCCACCGATGGCTCGCAGTTCGACCATCTGTTCGCTGACGGCGAGCGCTTCACCCTCGGCGATGTCGACGCCGAGGTGATCGCAGTGCCGGGGCACACCAGTGACAGCGTCGCCTATCGCATCGGCGATGCGCTGTTCACCGGCGATTCGCTGTTCATGCCCGACGGCGGCACCGCCCGCTGTGATTTCCCGGGCGGCGATGCGCGGCAGCTGTATCGGTCGATCCAGCGGTTGTTTGCATTGCCCGATGCGACCCGCGTGTTCATCTGTCACGACTACGGCCCCGGCGGCCGCGAGGTCGCCAACCAGACCACCATCGGCGAGCAGCGCGCGCACAACATCCACCTGCGCGATGGCATCAGCGAGGCGGACTTTGTCGCCACCCGCCAAGCCCGTGATGCCACTCTGCCCGAGCCGAAACTGATGCAGCCCTCGGTCAAGGCCAACCTCCAGGGCGGTCCGGAAAGGTAGCGCCGGCCGCTGGCCGGCCCCCCCCTGTTGCCCGGTTGGCACAGTACGCGTTACCTGTTCAGCGTCCTTGCCGGCGCACCACGTGTTGCCCTTTCACGATCTCGAACGTGAAGCCGTACAGCAGGCTTACCGGCACCGGTTCGATGCGCTCGGCGCCTTCGCAGTCTCCCCGATCCGTCGGCACGCGCTGCGGGGGAAAATGACAGACCGCTGCGGGGGTGTAGCGCCACATCGCCACCGCCTCCTGCGCCGCCTGCATGAGCGGCGCGTTCTCCGGCGTATTGCCGGCCGCGCATTCGCCGCGATCACTCAACGGCACACTGCGCTCCACCCTGCCCTGGGCATCGATCACCACCTGCAGGCACACCATGGTCGGTGCCAGCTCGCGCCGAGGATCGCGTTCCCCGACCACCGGATCGGGCGCGGCGTAGAGCTGCGGCATGCGGTAGCCCTCGGTGGGGCCGAGCTGATACGTCCCCACCTGCGCGCTCCCGTTCGTGCCCGCGCTGGCTTGCAGACGCTGGTGGTCCACGTTCTCGGCACGAGTGTCCACCGTGGTGATCTGATCGTGCCCTGCACAGCCCGACAGAAGCAGCAAAGACAGCGCCGTTGCCACCTCCCGCCTCATCGCGCGGGCTCGTCGTCATCCATGGCGAAGGTGACAGGAATCTTCAGCGCCGACGCGACCGCTTTGCCATTCTTGATCGCTGGCTCGAAGGTCCACTGCTCCGCGGCAGCCACCGACGCCGCATCGAAGATGCCCGCCGGGGTGGCCTCCAGCACGCGCACGCTGGTGGCCTTGCCGTCGGCGTCGACGTTCACCTGCAACACGACCTTGCCGACGATGCTCTGCTCGAAGGCAATCTTCGGATAGGACGGTGGCGGCATCATGCGGGCAGTCGCACCGCGATCGGCCGGCATGTCGACCTGTCCCATCCCGCTGACTGCAGCCGCTGCGCTGCCCTGGCTGGCCCACGCCACTGTGCCCAGACCCACACACAACCCGACCACCAGCACCTGCCCGGCCATCCACGGCAATGCGTTCCGCTTGTGTTCCTTCAACATGGAAATACGCTCCTTCAACATCGGTTGGCTGCGCCAGTGGCAGGCCATCGGGGCAACCGGGTGGACCAACTGCGCCTTCAGCAACGCGTTGGCGTAAAGCCGGCGCAGGGCCGGATGCGGGTCGACCGTGCGTGCGTCGCAGGCCAGTTCCTGATCCCGCAGGAACCGGCGCGCCACCCAGGGCAGCAACGGGTGGAACCAGAACACGCAGCGCAGCAGGGCCAGCGCGGCGTTTGCCCAGGGATCGCCATGACGGCGATGGCTGTGTTCATGGCGCAGGATCAGGTCCTGCTCGGCGGGGCTGAAGCGCTGCTCGAAGTCGGGGCCGACCACGATCCGCGGCCGCCACAGGCCAATCAGCGCCGGCAGGCCCGGGTCGCCACTGGCCTGCCAGCTGCCATCCCCGCGCAGTTGCAGCTCCCCCAGCGCATGTTCAAAACGACGTTGCGCGCGCCAGCTGAGGCCAGCCATCGCCACTGCGCCCAGCAGCCACACCGCCAACAGCAGCAGCGGCCACTGCGAGGCATCGCTGGGCACGGCCGGCGCGCGCAGGGCCGAGGCCATGACCATCACCGGCTCTATCTCAGTGATCGGCAGCCGTGGCAGTGGCAGATAAGGCACCACCAGCATCAACGGCAGCACCCACCAACTGCGATACGCCAGCGCCGCGCCGCCCAGACGCAGCAACACCGGCCGTGCGGCGGCCACCACAAGCGCCGCCAGCGCCAGCCAGACGCTGGCCTGCAGCAACCCATCAAGCAGCTCAGTCATGGTCCAGCTCCCGGATCAGTTGCTTGAGCTCGGCGATGTCCTGCGCGCTGAGCTCCCCGCGCTGGCTGAAATGCGCGACCAGCGGCGCGACGCGGCCATCGAACACCCGATCCAGAAAGCCTTCGCTCTGTTCGGCCACCCAGGCGTGGCGCTGCAGCACCGGCGAATACAGATAGCGGCGCCCGTCGCGGCTGGCACTGATCGCCCCCTTGGTCAGCAGCCGGTTGAGCAGCGTCTTGATGGTGGGCTCGGCCCAGTTCCGGCTGGCCAGCGCGGCCATCACCTCATCGGCGCCCAGCGGATGATTGCGCCACAGCACCTCCATCACGACAGCTTCGGCTTCACTGATCTGGCTCATCATTTACACCCGTAATCGACAGTTCGATTACGCCCGTAATCAGCGTGGCTGTCAACCCCTTCGACAGCCGGTTCATGCAGCCACTGCCAGCATCGGTGCATGCCCCACGGAGGCCTCGATGAGACGCTGCCGAAAATTCGATGACAGCGGTGCACGGTTCCTGCGCACCGCCGATGACGTCGCGCGTCGCCGTCTGTTCAACCCCGGAATGCTGTAATGACCCGCATGATTCGCAGGATAGCGCCGCATGACCGAACACCTGACCGACCTGGACGCCGCCGTCGACTGGCTGCTGCAGCGGGTCGATGGCCCCCTGCGCATCGGCGCACCGCTGGCGCTGGGCAAGCCACACCGGCTGCTCAACGCCCTGTACGCGCGCGTGGAAAACGATGCCTCGCGGCCGCTGCAGGTGTACACCGCGCTGTCGCTGAATCCGCCGCGCGGCGGCGCCGGGCTGGAAGCACGCTTCATGGCGCCGTTCGCCGAGCGTCATTTCGGTGCGGACTTCCCGCGGCTGGCCTACGCCGATGCGATGGTGCGCGACCAGCTGCCGGCGCATGTGCAGGTGGAAGAGTTCTACATGCAGTCCGGCGCACTGCTCGGCTCTTCGCAGGCCCAGCGCAGCTATACCAGCCTGAACTACACACACGCCGCCGATGCGGTGGCCCAGCGCGCGCCGCACGCGATCGTGCAGAAAGTGGCGATGCGCGCGAATGATCGGCGCCTGTCGCTGTCGTGCAACAACGACATCACCCAGGACACGCTGGATGCGATGGTCGCGCGCGGGCTGCCCCGGCCGTTGATGATCGCCGAGATCGATCCGCAGCTGCCGTATCTGGACGGCTCGGCCACGGTGGATGTGTCGTTCTTCGATCTGGTGATCACCCCGCCCGGGCCGTACCCGGCGCTGTTCGGCCTGCCGCGCCAGCCGGTCAGCGATGCCGACTACGCGATCGGCCTGTACGCCAGCACGCTGGTGCGCGATGGTGGCACGCTCCAGATCGGCATTGGTACGCTGGCCGATGCACTCAGCCATGCGCTGGTGCTGCGGCATACCGACAACGCACGGTACCGCCAGATTCTGCAGGCGCTGGATCCCGGCTTGGCCAGCCACCCGGCCGTGCTGGAGTGCGGTGGCCTGGAGCCGTTCGAGATCGGCCTGTACGGCTGCAGCGAAATGCTCAACGAAGGCTTCCGCCGGCTGGTCCAGACCGGCGTGATCCGGCGCAAGGTGCATGACGATCTGGCGCTGCTGCAGCGGATCGAGAACGGCACCGCGTGGACCACCGATTACGCCACCCTCGAGGCCGAGGGCCAGTACCTGCACGGTGCGTTCTATCTGGGCTCGCCAGAGTTCTACCAGTGGCTGCGCGACCTGCCCGATGACGAGCGCAGCGCGATCGGCATGCGCCGCATCAGTGAGATCAACCAGCTCTACGGGGGCGATGAAACGCTGGAGCGGATGCAACGCCGCGATGCGCGCTTCTTCAACTCCTGCATGATGGTCACCGCGCTCGGCGCCGCTGTCTCCGATGCACTGGAAGACGGGCGCGTGGTCTCCGGCGTGGGCGGCCAGTACAACTTCGTGGCGATGGCGCATGCCCTGCCCGGCGCCCGCAGCGCGCTGATCTTCCGTGCCACCCGCGAGGACAAGGGCGTACTGCACTCCAACGTGCGCTGGAACTACGGGCACACCACGATTCCGCGGCATCTTCGCGACCTCTACATCAACGAGTACGGCATCGCCGACCTGCGCAACATGACCGACGAGGACTGCGTGATCGCCATGGCCGCGATCACCGATGCACAGTTCCAGGTCGCGTTGCTGGACAAGGCGAAGACCTCGAAGAAACTGGCGGCCGGTTTCACTCCAGCCGATGATGGGCAGCGCAACACAGCCGCCGCCGTCAGTGCCGCGCTGTCACCGTTCCGCCAGTCCGGGCTGCTGCCGGATTACCCGCTGGGCAGCGATCTCACCGAGGTCGAGCAGCACCTGGTCAAGGCGCTGGGCTGGCTGAAGCAGAACACGCAGACGCCGATGGCCAAGCTGCGCACGGTGCTGGCCGCGGTCACCCAACCCGCCGGCGATGGCGATCAGGCCTATCTGCAGCGGATGGGGCTGGAGGCGCCGAAGACGATGGGCGAACGCATCGAGGCGCGGTTGGTGCGGTTGGGATTGGCGCGCACTGCAGCCGGGTGATGTAGATCCATGCCATGCGTGGATGCATGTTGATCACGCGTCAGCAATGGCCGAGGGGTACCCCAACAGCATCCACGCATGGCGTGGATCTACCCTCGATCAAGGATGGCGTGCTGTTTGCCTTTCAACAAACGAAAAGGCCGGGGATATCCCCGGCCTTTCGCGTTGCAGCGGCCGGGCAGCGCCCGGCGCCGCCATCAGTTCGCCAGCTGCGCCTTGGCCGCAGCCACGACGTGCTCGGCGGTGATGCCGAAGTGCTTGTACAGCGCGTCCGCCGGGGCCGACGCACCGAAGGTGTCGATACCCACCACCGCACCGTCCAGGCCCACGTACTGACGCCAGAAACCGGTGACGCCGGCTTCCACGGCCACGCGGTTGCGCACCGCGTTGGGCAGCACCGACTCGCGGTACGCCGCGTCCTGGCGCTCGAACACATCGGTCGACGGCATCGACACCACGCGGGTCTTGATGCCGGCGGCATCCAGTTCCGCCTTGGCGGTCACGGCCAGGCCCACTTCCGAACCGGTACCGATCAGGATCACGTCCGGCACGCCGCCTTCCGCATCGGCCAGCACATACCCACCGCGCGCGATCTGGGCGACCTGCTCGGTGCTGCGCGGCTGGTGCGGCAGGTTCTGGCGGCTGAACACCAGGCAGCTCGGGCCGTCCTTGCGGGTGATCGCCGACTTCCAGCTGACCGCCGATTCGACCGCATCGCAGGGGCGCCACACATCGTTGTTCGGGATGTAGCGCAGCGAGGCCAGATGCTCCACCGGCTGGTGGGTCGGGCCGTCTTCGCCCAGGCCGATCGAATCGTGCGTGTACACGTGGATCGCGTGGGCCGGGATCAGCGCGCTCATGCGCACGCCGTTGCGGGCGTAATCGCTGAACACCAGGAAGGTGGCGTCGAACGGAATGAACCCGCCATGCAGGGCCAGGCCGTTGGCAATCGCGGTCATGCCGAACTCGCGCACGCCGTAGTAGACGTAGTTGGCGTTCGGGTCATCGGTGGCGACCGACTTGCTGGCCTTCCACAGGGTGAGGTTGGAGTGCGCCAGATCGGCCGAACCGCCCACCAGTTCCGGCAGCAGCGGCGCGAACGCTTCGATCGCCAGCTGCGAGGCCTTGCGCGAGGCGATGGTCTGGCCATCGGCCTGGACCTGGGCGATGTAGGCATCGGCCTTGGCGATGAAATCGGCCGGCAGCTCGCCGTGCGAACGACGGATCAGCTCATCGGCTTCGGCCGGGAACTGCGCGGCGTACTTGTCGAACTGCTGCTCCCACTCGGCCTGGCGCAGGGTGCCGGTACCGCCGGCACGCCAGCCGGCGTAGATGTCTTCCGGAATCTCGAACGGGCCGTACGGCCAGCCCAGCTGCTTGCGGGTCGCGTCCAGCTCATCCTTGCCCAGCGGGGCGCCGTGGCTGGATTCCTTGCCGGCCTTGTTCGGCGAACCGAAGCCGATGGTGGTGCGGCAGCAGATCAGGGTCGGCTTGTCGAACTGCGACAGCGCGCTGTCGATGGCGGCCTTGATGCTGTCCGGATCGTGGCCATCGACGCCGCGCACCACGTTCCAGCCATAGGCTTCGAAACGCTCGGGGGTGTTGTCGGTGAACCAGCCATCGGTGTTGCCGTCGATGGAGATGTGGTTGTCGTCCCAGAAGCAGACCAGCTTGGACAGGCCCCAGGTGCCGGCCAGCGAGGCGGCTTCATGCGAGATGCCTTCCATCAGGCAGCCATCGCCCAGGAATACCCAGGTGCGGTGGTCGACGATCTCGTGTTCCGGACGGTTGTAGCGCTGTGCCAGCAGCTTCTCGGCCAGGGCGAAGCCCACGGCGTTGGCCAACCCCTGACCCAGCGGACCGGTGGTCGTCTCCACGCCGGGCGTTTCATGGTGTTCCGGGTGGCCGGCGGTCTTGCTGCCCAGCTGGCGGAACTGCTTGAGCTGCTCGATCGGCAGGTCGTAGCCGCTCAGGTGCAGCAATGCGTACTGCAACATCGAGCCGTGGCCGTTGGACAGCACGAAGCGGTCGCGGTTGAACCACTTGGGATTCTTGGGGTTGTGACGGAGATAGTCGTTCCAGAGCACTTCGGCGATGTCGGCCATGCCCATCGGCATGCCGGGATGACCGGACTTGGCGGTTTCGACCGCATCAGCGGCAAGGAAGCGGATGGCATTGGCCAACTGGCGGCGGGTAGGCTGCGTCATGGTTCTGTCGGAATCGGGAGGCGGCCGCGAACGTGCGGGCGGCCCATTGTCCCACAGCTGATCGGCCGGGTCAGGCCAAAGACAGGCCCGGCCCTTAACGCCGACGCCCCGCACAAGGCGGGGCGTCGGGAAGCACCAGACCTGCGCAGGCTCAGTCGCGCGGGGCTGGCGCGGGTGCCGGGGCCACGGCGGCGACGACCGGGCCGTCGTCCACCTCGCCCTTGGCCACCAGGGTGGTCAAGGCCAGATCGCCGGTGACGTTCAGCGCGGTACGGCACATGTCCAGGAAGTGGTTCACGCCCAGGATCAGGCCGATGCCCAGCGGGTTCACGCCGACCATGGCGCAGATCATCGCCACCACCGGCAGCGAGCCGGAGGGCACGCCGGCGGTGCCGATGCCGCCCAGGATGCAGACCGCCATGACCATGAACTGCTGGCCGATGCTCAGGTCCACGCCGAAGAACTGCGCCAGGAAGATGACCGTCACGCCCTCGAACAGCGCCGTGCCGTTCTGGTTGGCGGTGGCGCCCACGGTCAGCACGAAGCGCGAGACCTTCTGCGGCAGGCCCATCTGGTCGGCCACGCGCAGCGCGGTCGGCAGGGTGGCGTTGCTGGAGGCGGTGGAGAAGGCCATCACGGTGGCCTCCTGGGTGTCGCGGAAGAACGCCAGCGGCGAGCGCCCGGAGAGCCACACGGCCACGCCGTAGGTCACCACCATGTGCAGGCCCAGCGCCAGCACCACCACGCCCACGTAGGCGCCCAGGCGGATGATCAGCTCGAAGCCGAACAGGGCGGCCAGGTTGAACATGAAGCAGGCCACCGCGTACGGGGCCAGGCGGATGACCAGATTGATCAGGGTCATCGAGACTTCGAAGATGCCTTCGATGGCACGACGCAGCGGGGCCACCTTCTCTTCAGGCGAAAGCACCATGCCGATGCCGAACATCAGCGCGAAGAACATCAGCGACAGGATCGCGCTGTTGCTGGAGGCCGCCTCGACCACGTTGCCCGGCACGATCGACAGCAGCATGTCCATGCCCTTCGGCGTGCCATGGATACCGGCGACGATTTCCTTGCTGCGTTCGGCGTTCTCGGCCAGCATCTGCGCGGCCACGACCGGGTCCACGCCCACGCCGGGCTTGAGCACGTTGACCAGCACCAGGCCGATGCCCACGGCGATGCCGGACAGCACGATGGTGTACGCCAGCGTCTTCCAGCCGATGCGGCCAAGGGCGCGGATGTCGCCCATCTCCGACACGCCCATGATCAGCGCCGAGAAGATCAGCGGCACGATCAGCATGAAGATCAGATTGAGGAACAGGCCCGAGGCCGGGGTGGTGATGTAATCCATCACCCACTTGGCACCGGTATGCAGGCCGTCGATGCTGCCACCGAGGGCATGGACGGTCAGCCCGAGGACCAGGCCGATGATGAAGCCAATGCCCATTTTCCAGTGCAAAGGCAGTTTCTGCCGGGTCGTTGCGGCCTCAGTCATGGAGCGGCGTTCCTCGAAAAAATGAAATCAGCTTAGCAAAGCCGGCCGCCCTGACCGACACGCCTTTTTATGAATGCGCAGATGGGTACAACGGCGCAAGGCCATTGTTCTGGGCGGCCGCACGCACCCGCCAGTGTGGTCCGTCATGGAAGGCGCGCCGCAGGTCCTGCCGGGCCTGGCCGACATCGCCGCCCTGCCCGCCCCAGCGGACCTGCTGCATCTGGACCAACGCCTCGCGCTGCTGCGCGTCGTCGAGGTGCTCCAGCACCTGCTCCAGGGTCTGCACACCGCCCATGCCCGCCAGCACCGCGACGATCTCATCGAGCCCGCCCGCTTCCATGGCACGGCGCAGATCGGCGCGGGTGTACGCACTGCCTGCCGCGGCGGCGGGAACGCCGCCTTCGGCACCGCGCACGGCAACCGGGCGCCCGCGCCGGCGCCAGCCCCAGACCAGGGTCAGCAGCCACAGCGCGGCCAGGCCGGCCGACAGCCCGATCCAGCCCCACGGCCGTGACGCGCCCTGCGCCGGCGCCAGCTGCAGGTCGGTGGAAGATGCCGCCGGCTCGCCCGGCAGGGCCGAGGTGGTGTCTACCGGCAAGGTCGGCGCGGCACTGCCAGCGACCCCGGCGGCGATGTCCAGTTGCAGGTCCGGCAGGGTGGCGCTGCGCGGTTGACCGGCGGCCACGTCCCACCACGCCATCCGCAGGCCCGGGACCGTCAGCGGCCCAGCCTGGCGCGGCACGATCGCAAAGCGCCGGGTCAGCGTGAGCTGCGGGGTGTTGCCATTGAAGGTTTCATCGAACTGCGGCGGCTCGGCGAACACCTGCGCGCCCGGGCCGACGTCCGGCACCGGCAGCTCCGGGAACTGCGCCTTGGTCGCGCCCTCGGCCACGGCCTCTACCACGATGGTGGCCGCTTCACCGGCACGGCCGGTGGTCGGCGCGGCGGTGTAGCGCAGGCGCAGCCCATGCAGTGGCAGCCACGGTTGGGGTGCCGAGGCTGGCTGCGCCTGGACCTGCAGCGTGCGCTGGGCCGAGGCCGCGCGCAGCCGGCCATCACCGCCGAACATGTCATTGAAGAAGCCGCCCGCACTGCGCCCATTGAACTGCGCGGCCGGCAGCACCAGCGGGCCACTGCGCTCGGGGATCAGCAGAAAGCGCCGCTCCACCACGTTGTAGCGGCGGCCGTTGACCTCGCGTACCTGGCTGCGGTCATCGCCCACCCGCTGCAGCGATGCACCGGCCGGCGTATCGAGCACCAGTTCACCGCTGAGCAGTTGCGCGGCGTAGAACAGCCGCACCACCACGCCCACGCTCTGCTGCACATAGGGTGTGGCATCGTCGACCTCGGTTTCCAGGAACACGGCGGCATTGCTGCTGGCTGCCGCCGGGGCAGCGGCGCTGCTGGCAGCGACCTGCAGGGTCAGCGGCTGGGTCCGGCCGCTGCCCACCTGCAGGGCGGGAATCTGCAGCGTGCCACTGCGCCTGGGACTGAGCAGCACGGCATACAGCGCGCGCGATGTCGTCGCGCCGTTGCTCCACTGCACCTGGCGGCTGCTGGTCTGGCTGCTGAGATCGAAGTCGGTCCGCAGCGGGCCGTAGTCCGGCGCAC
Source organism: Stenotrophomonas sp. TWI819 (assembly GCF_039673075.1). NCBI lineage: Bacteria > Pseudomonadati > Pseudomonadota > Gammaproteobacteria > Lysobacterales > Lysobacteraceae > Stenotrophomonas > Stenotrophomonas sp. TWI819. Next base: position 65,628 of record NZ_JBDJKY010000016.1, read on the forward strand.
CGCCGCCCGCATCGGATTCAATGTTGAGGGTGACGGTATCGCTGTCGGTGATCTGCTCGCGGTCGAGCCAGGCACGGGTCTGCGCGTGCACGGCCATGCTCGCGCACAGCAGCAGGGCAAGCCCGGCGCGCAACCCGCGCTGTATCGTGGAATGTGTCATCGCCCTTCCCGTTTCCTGCGTTCGTTTTCCAGCTGGAACTTGGCCCGCAGCAGGCTGCCCGGGTCATCGGGTACCCGCCGCATCCAGGCCTCGACGGCCTGCTGCTGCTCGCGCTGCTGCGGGGTGCCGCTGACCTGGCCCTGCGCCCTGTCGGTGCCGTCGTTCTTCCCTTGGCGCTGCATCGCCTGCTGCATGCGCTCGCGCTGGGCCGCGTCGGCCTCGGCCTGCGCCTGGCTGTCGGCCGCTTGCGGCGACTTCTCGCCCTGGGAGCGGCCATCCTTCGGATCACCGGACGAGGGCGGCGGAGACTGCCCCTGTTCGCCCTTGTCCTGCGGCGGCGAACCGTCACCGTCCTTGCCCTGTCCCTGCCCCTGGTTCTTGCCGGCGTCGGGCTTGTCGGGCGGCTTCTTTCCATCTTTCTGACCGTTGTTCCGGTCGTTGCTCTGCGGTGGCTTGCGCTTGCGTGCGGCATCGACCGCAGCGCGATTGGCGACCGCATCAGCCATGCCCGGGTGCGCTTTCAGCGCACGGTCGTAGGCATCGATGGCCGCGTCGTACTGGCCCTGTCGCGCCAACGCATTGCCCAGGTTGTACCAGCCTGTGTCCGTATCGATGCCCTCGAACTGCTGCTGCGCCGCCTTGAAGTCGCCCTTGCGGTACGCATCCACGCCGGTGGACAGGCGCTGCTGATCGAGCTGATCGGCGCGCTGCCACCATGTGCCCTCTGCTGCGTGCGCAGACGTCGGCATCGCCATCGGCAGCGCCGCCATCATTACCAGCACCACGAGCAGACCGCGGCGGCGGAACGCGAACAGTGCCAGCAGCATCAGCGGCGGCAGCAGCCAGAAGCCTTCATCGCGCCACGTGCGGCCCTGCCCTTCCCGGCTGTCATCGGCACTGACCCGCGGGGTCAACACGTCGAGCGCCGCAAGATCCTTGTCATCAGAGGCGATACGCGCATAGCGGCCGCCGCCACGGCTGGCGACACCCCGCAGCGTGCCCTCCTCCAGCCGCGCCGGCACGATCTGGCCCTCGCCGTTGCGGTAGGCCGCGCCCTGCGGCGTGCCCAGACCGAGCACGGAGACCACGAAGCCCTGCGCACGTGCCGAGGCCGCCGCCTGTTCGGCATCGGCGTCGGCGCGGTCGGTCAGCAGCAGGATGTCGCCGCTGCGCGCGCCGGATTGCTGCAGCAGCTTGACCGCCGTTTCCAGCGCCCGATCGGCACGCTGGCCATCGCGTGGCATCACATCCGGTGCCAGCGCATCCAGATACAACGCGACATTGGCCATGTCGTCGGTCAGTGGTGCCACGGTGTAGGCATCATCGGCGTATACCAGCAACGCAATTTCGCCGCCCTTTCGCTCGCGCAGCAAGGTGGCCAGCTTGGCACGCGCCTGCAGCAGCCGCGACGGCGGCAGATCGGTCGCGGTAACGCGCGAGGAGAGGTCCAGTGCCACCACCAGCGGCGACGGCGTCTGCCACAACGGCTGGGCGACCTGCCGCCACGACGGGCCGGCCAGCGCGACGATGGCGATCGCTGTGCCGAGCAGCAGCAGGATCACCCCACCCCAGGCGCGGCGGTCGCGGCCAACCAGCAGGTGACGCAGCAGATGGGCATCGACCGTCTGCCGCCACACAGTGCTGCGCCGCCGGCGCAGCCACCAGATCGCCACCAGCAGCGGCAGCGCCAGCAGCGCCCACAACGCATCGGGGCGCACGAAATGCAGGGCATTCCAGCTCACGTTCATTGCCAGCGCCTCGGCAGCAGCCAGGCCAGGCCGGCCAGCAGCAGTGCCAACGCCAGCGGCAAGGCATAGCGCTCGATCCGCGGCCGCACCGCAGGCCCGGCCGATTTCACCGGCTCCAGGCGTTCCAGTTCGGCATAGATGCCGGCCAGCTCATTGGTATTGCGCGCCCGGAACGAGCGGCCGCCGGTGAGTTCGGCAATCCTGTTCAAGGTGGCCTCGTCGACGGGATCCTCGCCCGGGGCGATCTGCACGCCAAACAGACTGATGCCGCCGTCACCGCCAAAGGCCACGGTATAGACGCGCACGCCTTCGGTCTGGGCCAGCTCGGCCGCACGCAGCGGCTCGAGCACGCCGGCGTTGCTCACACCGTCGGTAAGCAGGATCAGCACGCGTTGGCCTTCGGGTTGTTCGCGCAGGCGTTTGACCGCCAGCGCGATCGCATCGCCAATGGCGGTCTCACGCCCGGCCAGGCCGACCACGCTGTCGCGCAGCTGATCGCGCACACTGGTGAGGTCGGCAGTCAACGGGGTCAGCGTGTAGGCACGCTCACCGAAGATCAGCAGGCCAACGCGATCGCCCACTCGGCGGTCGAGGAAGTCGGCCAGCACGGCCTTGGCCGCCGTCAGCCGCTCGACCACCTGGTTGCCGAGCAACATGTCCGCTTCACTCATGCTGCCGGACACGTCCACCGCGAGCATCATCTGCCGGCCCTGCTGCGGTGGCGTCACCGCCTCACCCAGCTGCTGCGGTCGCGCGGCAGCCACGCACAGGCCGGCCCACGCCAGCCATAGCAGCGCGCGACCCAGTCGTGGCCCGGCACCGCCCGAAGCAGCCCCGAGCGACTGCAGCTGCTCGGCGGCATACGGCACCCGCAACGCGGCACCCGCACCGGGCCGCGAGGGCCACCAGCGCATCAGGATCGGTAACGGCAACGCCAGCAGCATCCACGGCCAGGCCAGGCTGTCCACCCAGCTCAACCACGCCGGCAATGTCATCGCGATCATCGGCGCCGCTCCGTCAGCAGCGACAGATAACGGCGGCGCGCGAGGACGCGCAACCGCTGCACCGCTTCGGCGTCGACACTCGGGCGATAGCCGCCCTCGAGCAGCAGCGCGCCGTCACCCTCGGAAAAGGCCCGGCTGTTCTTCTCGTCCAGGAACGCCAGCCATGCGTCGCCCTGCAGACGTTCCGCCCCGGGCTGGTACTGGCGTGCGGCGCGGCGCAGCAGCTCGGCGATGGCCGCCACTTCCAGCACCGGCGAACCGGCCTGGGCTACCTGGGCATCGAACAGATCCAGCCAGCGCTGGCGTGCACGTCGCCGGCGCCATTGCCACGCCCAGATCGCCGCCACCACCAGCATGATCGCGACAAACACCAGCCACCAGCCCGGCGCGGGCGGCCACCACGACGGTGACGGTGGCAGCTGCACATCGCGCAACGGCAGCGAGGCCGCGGCGCTCATGCCACCACCGCGGTCGGCAACGGGCTCAACCAGCTGTCGCTGGCATCATCGGTGGCCACCACATGCACCTGGATGCGACGCGCGGCAAGACGGTTCTGCAGCGCTTCCAGTGGTGCCACGAAGCGATCGCGCCAGTGCTCGCGCACCGCTGCGCTGCCCAGATCGAGCAGCACCCGCCGGCCCTGCGAAAGAAATGGCAATGCCTCGGCCGGCGGCGCCAGCTCCAGCGGATCGACCAGCAGCATCACCACCACTTCGTGGTGCATGGCCAGTGCGGCCCAGCGTGCACTGCTGATCGTCGCGGCGCGCGCCGGATCGGCCAGTACCACCACGCGTGCGCCAGGGCGCAGCAGCCGCGCCGCCTGCTCCAGCGCACGATCCAGGCCGGCATCGTCGGCGGGCGGTTCGGCATACCAGCGGGTCAAGGCATCGAGCACCCGCAGCACACCGCGGGTGCCGCCGGCCGGTGCGATCGGCGGCTCCCGGGTGCTGCCGCGCACGGCAGCAAGGCGATCGCCCTGGCGCTGCGCCAGCCACGCCGCGACCGCGCCGACGCGCGCGGCCTGCACGGATTTGAAGCGGACCCGGGTGCCGAAATACAGCACCGGGTCGGTATCGGCGACCAGCAGCGTCAAGCGCTCGCGCTCGGCCTGGAAGAGTTTGGTATGTGCGCGCCCGGTGCGCGCGGTGACGCGCCAGTCGATATGCCGCGCGTCATCGCCCGGCACGTACTCGCGCGATTCGGCGTATTCCATGCCGCGCCCGCGCGCGGGCGACGGCGCACTGCCGGCATGACCGAGCCGGCCGCGCCGGGCTGGCGGCGCACGATGCGCACTGCGCCGCAGCGCGACCAGTTCGGCCAGGCGCGGCTGCAGGCCATCGCCCTCACGCGGCGTGGCGGTAGGCACGGGCACGTCCATGGCGCTCAGGGCGCCGGCACGCGGGCCAGCAGCTCGGCCACCAGCCGCTCGCCATCCCAGCCCTCGGCCGTGGCTTCATAGCTGGGCAGCACACGGTGGCGCAGCACGTCCGGGGCCACGTTGCGCACATCTTCCGGGGTCACGAAGTCGCGGCCGGCCAGCCAGGCGCGCGCGCGTGCGCAGCGCTCCAGGGCGATCGAGCCACGCGGGCTGGCACCCCAGGCGATACGCCGGGCGAGTGCCGGGTCATAGCGGGCGGCATCGCGCGAGGCCAGCACGATTTCGATGAGATACCGCTCCAGCGCCGGCGCCATATGCAGCGACAGCACGGCCTTGCGTGCAGCAAAGACATCGCTCAACGGCATGCGGGCGGGCGCGGCGGCCGGGGTGGACAGCGCCTCCCGGGCCCGCTCACGCGCCAGGCGCAGGATCTCGGCCTCGGCGTCCGAATCCGGGTAGCCGATCCGGACGTGCATCAGGAAGCGGTCCAGCTGGGCTTCGGGCAGCGGGAAGGTACCTTCCTGCTCGATCGGGTTCTGCGTGGCCATCACCAGGAACAGCGACGGCAGCGGATAGGTATGGCGTCCCACGGTGACCTGGCGCTCGCCCATCGCTTCGAGCAGCGCCGACTGCACTTTGGCCGGGGCACGGTTGATTTCGTCGGCCAGCAGGATGGGGTGGAAGATCGGGCCGGGCACGAACTCGAAACGGCCTTCCTGCGGGCGCCAGATCTCGGTGCCGGTCAGATCGGCCGGCAGCAGATCGGGCGTGAACTGCACGCGGGAGAAATCCGCATCGAGCCGGGCGGCCAGCGCGCGGATCGCGGTGGTCTTGGCCAAGCCGGGCGCGCCTTCGACCAGCAGGTGGCCATCGGCCAGCAGCGCGGTCAGCAGGCGCTCCACGAGCGCGCTCTGGCCGACGATGTCGGCGGACAGGGCATCGCGCAGGGCGCGGAACGCGTCGTGCAGGCGGTCGTGCTCCACCGGAGCGGATGAGGAGGTATCGGGCATGGGGGGCGGCAGATTCATGGCATCCATGTGACCTCCACGGTGGGCAGAGGTTCCATCGCCATGATGGCAGGACAGCGCCGGTTACGACATCAAGATTGGCTGAACGCAGAAAGGGCCGCACGAGGCGGCCCTTTCGTCATTGCAGCATGGGCGTGTGTCAGTTGACGGCCGGGTTGGACTTGGCCACGCGCAGCACCTTCGGGGTCACGAACACCAGCAGTTCGGCCTTGTCCTTGTTGCGGCTGCGCTTCTTGAACAGATTGCCCAGGAACGGCACGTCGCCCAGGAACGGCACCTTGTTGATGCTGGTGCGGTCGGTGAACTCGTACACGCCACCGATGACCACCGTCTGGCCGTCGTCCACCAGCACTGCGGTGTTTACTTCGCGACGGTTGATGGTGGGCACCTGGCCATAACCTTCCAGCAGGATGTAGCTTTCCACTTCATCCTTCTTGACCGCCATGTTGAGGAACACACGGTTGTCGTTGGTGATGGTCGGGGTGACCTTCAGCTCCAGTACCACTTCCTTGAACTGGACGTTGGGCTGAGCCGCCGCACCGGCCGCGCCGCCACCGCTGATGGTGACGTAGCCGATTTCCTTACCCTGCTTGATCACCGCTTCGCGCTGGTTGGTGGTGACCACACGCGGGTTGGAGATCACTTCGCCGCGCGATTCGGCCTGCATGGCCGAGAGTTCGACATCCAGCAGGTAGCCGGCATTGAGGATCGACAGCGCAAGCGAGCCGGGATTGTTGATCGCGGCCACCGGCAGGTTCCAGTTCAGCCCTTCGGCGAACTTGGTCGGCCCACGGACCGGAATGGCGCCGGTGCGACCACCGGCCACCCACTCGTTGATCGCCTTCTGGTACTCGGCGTCCTTGGTCCCGCGATCGGTGATGTTGGAATGGTTCTGATCGGTGTTGGCACCGAAGAACACGTCCTGGCGGCTGCCGCTGATGCCGAACTTGGCGCCGAGCTCGCGCGCGAAGGTATCGGTGGCGATCACGATCCGGCTTTCGATCAGCACCTGGTCGACCGGGCGGTCGATCACGTTGATCAGCTCACGCATCCGCGCGATCTTCTTCGGGATATCGCTGATCATCAAGGTGTTGGTGCGCTCGTCGGCCACGATACGGCCGCGCGAGGACAGGAACCCGCTGTCTTCCTGCGAGCTGCCACCACTGCCACCGCTGCTGCCGCCGATACCCTTGGCTTCGGTCAGCGCTTTGAAGATCGCCCCGGCGTTGTGGTAGTTGATCTGCACGTAATCGGTAACCAGATCCTCGCGGTTCTCGATCGCGATGCGCGCGTCTTCCTTGTCCTGCTCGAACTTGGCCAGTTCCGGCTGCGGCGCGACCCAGATCACGCCACCATCGCGGCGCTTGTCCAAGCCCTTGGCCCGCAGCACGATGTCCAGCGCCTGGTCCCACGGCACGTTGATCAGGCGCAGCGTGACATTGCCCTGCACGCTGTCGGAAGCGACCACGTTGAGGTTGGATTCCTCGGCGACCAGCTGCAGCACGGTGCGTACCGGCACGTCCTGGAAGTTGAAGGTCACCGGCTTGCCACTGTAGCCGCGCTGGCCAAGTGCCGCTGCGGCCTGGGTGACGGTGGTGGCATTGATCGCACCGGTGGCCGGGGCCGCCTGGCGCGGGCTGATCTCGACCACGTACTCGTTGCCGCTCTGGTAGGCCAGCGACTCGAACGCGGTGTTGGTGTTGAGCACCAGCTGCGTACCGCCGCCGTACGGCTTGGCATCGATGCGCTGCACCGGGGTGGCGAAATCGGTCACGTTGATCGGCTTCTGCAGGCTCTCCGGCAGACGCGCATTGCCCACGTCGATGACGACACTGTTGCCCTGGCTGCGCAGGTCCGGACTGGCGCCCTGGCCATCGAACTGCAGGATCAGCCGGCCAGCGCCATCATCACCGCGCTTGAAATCGATCTTGGACACCGACAGCGAGGCCGGCGCACTTGCCGGCGCGGTGGTCGCCGCCGGTTTGGGCACTGCGCCGCTGGGCGTCGCCGCCATCAGCGTGCCGTTGGCCACCATGAGCGCGACTCCCAGCGCGCACAGGTGGAGCAACTTCTGGCGCCGGACGGAACGCAGCCGCATGGCGTTGGAAAAGGTCATCGTGCTATCCCCATAATCATTCATTGATCTTCAAGCGCGAGCGTTGCCGGCCGTTCCAGCCAGCCACCCGCGCCATCCGGCACCAGTTCAATCAGCTCAATCCGGTCCTCGAAGACCCCGGTCACCCGCCCGTCGCTCTGCCCCAGATAAACGCCCGGACGCACCCGATAGGTGACTTTGTCCGGCGCCATCACCAGCACGACGAGCCCGCCCCCACGGCCGATCGACCCCACCATGTCCAGGCTGTCCAGCGGGAAATCTTCCAGCGGCTCCTTGCGGCGGTTCGGATCCGGACGCAGCCCCGATCCCCCTTGCGGATTGGCCCAGGCGTCGGTGAACGGGTCGCGCATCCCCTGCGCGGAATATTCAAACGTCTCGAACTGCTGCATCACCGGCAGCGGCTCAAGCGGCGGTGCCGGACGTGCACGCACATCGGCCACCCACTTTTCCAGGTTCGGCGCATCGCCGGGGGTACTGGTCACGCCGCGTGCGCAGCCGGCCAGCAGTACCACCCCCAACAGGCCGCACACCCGTGCGGTCGAGGTCAGGCGGCTCATTTCTTGCCTCCCTTGGCGGCCTTTTCCTTCTCGGCAGCAGCCTTTTCCTGCGCTTCCATCTCCACGTCATCCAGGTAACGGTAGGTCTTGACCGTTCCGGACAACTCCAGCGCACCGCTGCGGGCGGTGATGCCGGTCTTGGGATCCTTCGGCTTCAGGTTGATGTCGTGCATGGTCAGGATGACCACGCGCGGCAGCGAGGCCACACCGCTGACGAATGCACCGAACTGGTGGTAGCTGCCCACCATGCGCAGGGCGATCGGCTTCTCGGCGTAGAACTCCTTGGGCTGCTCGGCACCGGGCTGGAACAACTCGTTGGACAGGCCGCTGGACAGTGCCGTCTGCGAGATGTCGATGATCAGGTCCGGCATTTCGGTCTTGCTGGGCAGCTGGCGCAGCATCTGCTGCAGCACCTGCTCCATCTGGGTCAGCTGCTGCTTGAGCGGCTCCAGGTTGACCGCACGGCCCTGTTCTTTCTCGAACTCGCTGCGCAGCTGGCTCTCGCGGCTTTCCAGCGAGGCCAGCTCATCTCGTTTGCCACTGATCAGCAGGAACCACGACATGATCATGATGAACAGCGCCAGCAGCACGCAGAACACCACCTTGGCCTTCTGCGGCCAGTTGCCGATGTTGTTGAAGTCCAGCTCTTTGAGATTGATCTTCTGGCTCATGCGGCGGCCCCCTTCTGGGCCGGGGCCGGCGCCGCCGGTTGTGCAGGTTGCGTGGACGGCGTGGATGGCACGATCCGGCTGCCGGCCGGCTTGGCCGGATCGGCGGCATCGGGCGACGCCGGTGCGTCCGTTGCCGGCGCCGGTGACAACGGCGCCACCGGCGGAACCGGCGTGGCGCCCGGCGGCGCGGGATCGGCGGTCGGCTCGATCACGCTGCCATCGGCGGCCAGCTCGGTAACGCTGCTCTGGGCCGGCAGATTGACCTTGACCACGAACATGTACGGCAGCGACTTGATGTCCGCCACCGGGCCGCTGGTGGCGCCCGCCTTGTCACGTTCCGGCGCCTTGGCTTCAATGATCGACAGCTCCGGATTGGTCATCCAGCCTGAGCTTTCCAGGTTGCGCATGTAGGCGCTGACCCGTGCGTTGGACTGCGTGCGCCCTTCCAGAGTCAGCACGTCGCCCTCCTGCTTGAGCGTGGTCAGCACCACCCCGTCGGGGATGGTCCGGACCAGCGCATCGAACAGGTGCACCATCTGCGAACGCTTGGCCTGCAGTTCCTCGATCACGGCCTTGCGGGCCAGCAGTCGATCCTTCTGGCGGTCCAGGCGCTCGATCTCCTTGTTCTGCTCCTTGACCTTGTCGATCTCGGCCTGCAGATAGGTATTGCGATCGGCCTGCCCGCTGACCTGACGGTCGTAGTAGAACCAGATCAGCAGCGACAGCAGCAGGCCACCGATGGCGGCCCCACCGAGCATGGCGTAGAAGTCGCGCTGGCGTTGCTTGCGCCGCTCGGCGCGCCAAGGCAATAGATTGATGCGCGCCATCAGTCAAAGCTCCTCAGCGCCAGACCGGTCGCGATCATCAGCGCCGGGGCATCCTGGGCCAGCGCGTGCGCTTGCACCTTCGGACCCAGCGTCATCTGCGCCAGCGGGTTGGCCACCACGGTGGCCACGCCCAGCTGCTCTTCCACCATGTCCGGCAAACCGGTCAGGGCCGCGCAACCGCCGGCGAGCACGATGTGATCGACCCGGTTGAACTCGCTGCCCGCATAGAAGAACTGCAGCAGACGGCTGATCTGCTGGACGGTGGCTTCCTTGAAGGGCTCCAGGACTTCCATCTCGTAGCTTTCCGGCAACCCACCCTGGCGCTTGGCCAGGCCGGCCTCTTCGTAGGTCAGCCCGTAGCGGCGCATCACTTCGTCGGTCAGCTGCTTGCCGCCGAACACCTGTTCGCGGCTGTAGAGGCTGCGCCCGCCGCGCAGGACGTTCAGGGTGGTCATGGTGGCGCCGATGTCCACCAGCGCGACCACGCCATCACTGGCCACCGGCAGTTCGCTGGCGACCAGGGCAAAGGCGTTCTCGACCGCGAAGGCCTCCACGTCCATGACCCGCGCGACCAGCCCGCCCAGTTCCAGTGCCGACTGGCGCAGCTCGACGTTCTCCGAACGCGAGGCCGCCAGCAGCACCTGGACCATTTCCGGGTTGTTCGGAATCGCACCCAGCACTTCGAAATCGAGGTTCACTTCCTCGATCGGGTACGGGATGTAGTTGACCGCCTCGAGCTCGACCTGGGCTTCCATCTCGTTCTCGTCCAGATCGGCCGGCATCGGGATCAGCTTGGTGATCACGGCCGAGCCGGCCACGGCCGCGGCAGCATGCCGTGCCTTGGTCCCGGAGCGGTTCACGGCACGTCGAATGGCCTCCCCGACCGCTTCGACCTCCACGATGTTCTTTTCCACCACCGCATTCGGCGGAAGTGGTTCCACAGCGTAATGTTCCACGCGGAAACGATTGCCGCTGCGGGATAGCTGCAACAGCTTTACTGCAGTCGAGCTGATATCGACGCCGATAAGAGGCGACTGGCTTTTTGGGATAAGCCCCACGGTTTCTCCCCTGCCGATGGGCACTTGGACGCAGAACCTGCGACCGCGCATTAATAACGTTTTTTTTGCAAATCGCAACCGTCAAGCTGTAAAGCGGGCATCACTGCTCGTTTCACGCGTCCCCAGACGGCGATCGACTGCTCTCCCCGGGAACACCCCCAGCCGTTCCCTTGCGTAATCTATACTCTGCGACCACGAAATTCGCAATCGGAATCTGTCACTGATGACACGTCTTCGCCGTTGGCTGCGCTGGATGCTGGTCGCGTTCCTGGTCCTGGCATTGATCGGCGCCGCGGTGGCCGGCGGCCTCTACTACGCCATTTCCTCCAAGCTCCCCGACGTGCAGACCCTGCGCGACGTGGAGATGCAGGAGCCCATGTATGTCTATGCCAGCGATGGCAAGCTCATGGCGGTGTTCGGCGAGACCCGGCGCACTCCCATCACCATGAAGGACGTCCCGGAGCGCCTCAAGCAGGCCTTCCTGGCCACCGAGGATGCCCGCTTCTACGAACACGGCGGGGTGGACTACAAGGGCATCGGCCGCGCGGTCTGGCTGCTGGCCACCACCAACGACAAGCGCGTGCCCGGTGGCTCGACCATCACCCAGCAGGTCGCCCGTCAGTTCTTCCTGAGCTCGGAGTACAGCTACACCCGCAAGCTGGCCGAGATCCTGCTGGCCCGCAAGATCGAAAGCGAGCTGAGCAAGGACGAGATCTTCGAGCTGTACCTGAACAAGAGTTTCTTCGGCAACCGCGCCTACGGCGTGGCCGCCGCGGCCGAGTTCTATTACGGCAAGAAGCTGGGCGAGCTGGATCTGGACGAGATGGCCTCGCTGGCCGGCATCCCCAAGTTCCCCTCCTCCGGCAACCCGATCAGCAACCCCGAGCGCGCCCGTGAGCGCCGCGACTTCTATGTGCTGCAGCGCATGGCCAGCCTGGGCTTCATCTCCCAGGCCGAGGCCGACGCGGCCAAGGCCGTGCCGATGCACGCCACCGCGCATGAGCCGCCGGTACAGGTCGAAGCACCCTACGTGGCCGAGCTGGTCCGTCAGGAAATGATTGCCCGCTTCGGCGGCGACGTGGTCAACAAGGGTTACCACGTGACCACCACGATCAATGCCGAGCTGCAGACCGCGGCCAACCTGTCGGTGCGCGATGGCCTGCTGGCCTACGACCACCGCCACGGCTGGCACGGGGTGGAGCAGCACGTGGAGGTCCCGGCCGATGCCGATGCCGCCGCGCTGGCCACCAAGCTGGCCGGCATCCCGGCGCAGACCGGCCTGCTGCCGGCGATCGTGGCGGCCACCGCCGCCGATGGCAGCGCCACCGTGGTGCTGGGCAACCGCAGCGAAGTGGTGCTGCCCGCCAGCGCCGCCCGCTGGACCAACAAGACCCCGGCCAAGCTGGTCACCCGCGGCGACATCGTGCGGGTGCGGGCCGGTGAGAAGGAAGGCGAGTGGCTGCTCGACCAGATCCCGCGCGGCCAGGCCGCCCTGGTCTCGCTGGACGCCGAAAACGGGGCCCTGAAGGCGCTGGTCGGCGGCTTCAGCTTCTCCGGCAACAAGTTCAACCGTGCCACCCAGGCGCGCCGTCAGCCGGGTTCGAGCTTCAAGCCCTTCATCTACGCGGCCGCCTTCGACAAGGGCTTCAATCCGGCCTCGATCGTGCTCGATGCCCCGGTCGTGTTCCGCGACCGCCGCGGCAAGACCTGGTCGCCGCAGAACGATGGCGGTGGCTTCCGTGGCCCGATGCGCCTGCGTGAAGCACTGGTGCAGTCGCGCAACCTGGTCTCGGTGCGCCTGCTCGATGGCATGGGCGTGGATTACGCGCGCAAGTACATCAGCGAGTTCGGCTTCGCCGAGGCCGAGCTGCCGCCGAACCTGTCGATGTCGCTGGGCACCGCCTCGCTGACCCCGCTCTCGGTGGCGCGCGGCTATGCGGTGTTCGCCAACGGCGGCTCGCGCGTGGACACCTGGCTGATCGACCGGGTGACCGACCGTGACGGCGTGGAAGTGTTCAAGGAGAACCCGGCCATCGCCTGCCGCGACTGCGCCGGCAGCAGCGGCGTGCCGGTCAGCCAGGTGGTGGACGGCTTCAACTTCGGCTCCGCGCCCGCGGCCAACGCCGCACCGGCCAAGCCGCAGCAGGCGGCCGCCGTCGAAGCGCCGGTACCGGTCAACCCGGATGCCAAGGTCGCCCCGCGTGCGATCGATGCCCGCACCGCGTACCAGCTCAACTCGATGATGCGCGACGTGGTCCAGCGCGGCACCGGCACCGCGGCCAAGGTGCTCGGCCGCGAAGACGTGGGCGGCAAGACCGGCTCGACCAACGATCACCGCGACGCCTGGTTCTCCGGTTTCGGTGGCCCCTACGCGACCACCGTGTGGGTCGGCCGCGACGACTTCCGCTCGCTCGGCTACCGCGAGTACGGCGGCCGCGCCGCGCTGCCGATCTGGATCGAGTACATGCGCGTCGCGCTGAAGGACACCCCGATCGCGCAGAACGAGCCGCCCTCGGGCATGGTCCAGGCCACGCTCAACGGCGCGACCGAGTGGGTCAAGGTGGAGGACATGGAGAAGCTGGAGGAGTACGACTTCAACAGCCACACCCCGCAGGCCGACGACGCGGCGTTCGATATCTTCTGACCGCATGCGCCGGGTACGCCCGGCGCCGCGATGGAGCACAGGCCGGGCACTGCCCGGCCTTTTTTTGGTTCTTGACCCGTCCTGAATTGAGTTGACACCTTTTCCCACAGGAAGAGGAATGTTCAATGGATTCAACACCCAGGCGCAGCCAGCGGGATTACTCGCTGGCCTTCAAATTGTCG